>CAJLVH010000008.1 GCA_905210055.1 uncultured Enorma sp.
GGGCCATCCACTACGACACCGACACCTACACCGTGACGGCCGACGTCAAGGACAACGGCCAGGGCGGCCTTGAGGTGACGTGGAGCATCAACGGCACCCAGGACAAGACCGTGGCCTTCGAGAACACCTACGAGGCGACACCCGCAAGCATGAGCTTCGGTGCGTCGAAGGTGCTCACCGGCCGCGACCTTGAGGACGGCGAGTTCAGCTTCCAGGTGACGGACGAGACCGGCGAGGCGATTTACGCGAACGGCACGAACGACGCGGCGGGTACGGTGAACTTCGACCCGATCACCTTCAACCAGGCAGGCACGTATCACCTGTGGATCTCTGAGGTGCTGCCGGAGGACGACGACGCCGAGACCGAGGGCATCCAGAGCGAGAACGTCACGTACGACGAGACGCGCTACGAGCTCGTGGTGACGGTTAAGGATAACGGCACGGGCAGCCTCGTGGTGACGGATGTCACGGCTGCCGATGGCAGCGAGCCCGTGCCGGTGTTCGAGAACGTCTACACCGAGCCCGTGGAACCGGTGCTGCCGGGCGGCGACTCGCTTGAGCAGACGGGCGACACCATGCCGCTCGCGATGGGCACCGTGGCGGTGGCCGGCGTGGCGCTCGTTGCCGGCGGGCTCGTGGTGCGCAGGAAGCACGGCGAGTAGCATGGCGGCGACGGGCTCATCCCTTGCGGGCGTGATGACGCGCATTAACGGCCGGCACGCCTTCGTGTACGAGCGGATCTTGCTGCTCGTGGTGCGCGAGACCGAGCTTCGCGATTCGGTCACGTTCGCCAAGCAGGATCTGGCCAAGCGCATGGGCGTGTGCGTGAGGTCGGTCGATCGCGCGGTGACGAAGCTTCGTCGTGAGGGGCTCGTCACCACCGAGCCGGTCTTCGGGCAGAGCGGGGCTCAGTTGGGCAACGTGTACCGCGCGACGCCCGAGGGTATCGAGCTCGCGCGAACCTTCCGGCGCGATAAGCCGCGCGCGAAGAAGTAGCCGGCGCGGGCTGGGCGGGAGCCTGGCGGAGCAGAACCGCATGATAGCGGGGCGACGTGGGGAGAGGTCCCCGTGCCGCCCCGTTTTTGTGTGTGACACCGGTGCCAGGGGAAACTGTCACGCTGGCCGCGCGGCGGCGTGACAACGGTGCCAGGGGAAACTGTCACACTTCCGATGTCAGGGCGGGGTGAGGCGAGGGACTTGGCCGCGAATCATGTTACATAACCCCTGGGGTAACGTTACATAGACGGACGTTCCGCGCAGGCGGCTTGTCTTGTGGCCGGGGGTCAGATATCATGGCTTGGAAAATGAGCTGCGCTCCCGGCGTGCTCCCATCGTGTGAGCTGTAGTTACACCGCCGCAAGACGCGAAAGGTCACCATGCAGATTTCCCGCCTTCCCCGCTTCATCCGTTACGCCTCTGCGCTCGCTCTTGCCGTGCTTGCGCTGTTTGCCGCCATGCGCCCCGCCGCTGCGGCGCCGGCGCACAAGACCGAGGGCGAATTGTCTTACAGCAGCCATTCCGGGCTAACGAATTCTGCCGATGGCTCCACGGGGACGGCGTCCACCGGCTTTCAGGTGCTCCTTCCAGACGGGACGACGCGGGATGTGAACACGTTTGGAGAAGCTATAGCCATTGCGGGCGAGCACCGCGGGTCTACGATCACCCTGTTCGAGCCGGTGACCCTTAGCTATACCGTGACCGTGCCGGATGGCACGACGATCAACCTTAATTCGCAGTTCACTGCAATTAGAGGTAACTTCGAGCCTCCGCTCCGCGTAGAGAGCGGATCGACGGTCGCCATCGTGAATACGGACGCTACGCAGGTGGCGCAGATTCAGAATCCTGCGGGCGTTTACGCGATCAAAAACGAGGGAACGCTCCTGCTTGGCTCGTTTGTAGAGGCGAAAGTTGGAAGCGGCAGGATCGCCCATGCCGTTGGTGGCAACCATCCCCAGGCCGCGCCCGGTGCCTTCATAGCGGATGAGCCGGGTAGCACCTCGGTGTCTGCGGTTCAGGTTGTCCAACCCGAGGACCAGACGGCGGCGTATACAGGTTCCGAAGGCGAGACCGTTGCCGACCTGCGCGCTTACGTCGGCACGGCCGACAGCGGGGTGACGGTGCCTGTCTTCCAAGTTCGGGACAAGCCGACGGAAGATCCCACCGCGCCGTCTGGTGCTCCCGACAACGAATGGGTGCTCGCGACCGGCCCAGGGGGCGCGGAGGTTTCCGATACCGATGAGCTCATCACGGGCGACTACACGTTCACCTTGCGGCCACAGGGCACGACCGGCGACTACTACGGCTACGAGGTCACCCTCACGGTGTCGGTGACGGTGCGGCAGGCGGTCGACGAGCTGCGCGAGACCTACCGCCAGAAGCTCGCCAACGCGCTCGCGGCCTATACCGAGGCGGACTACCTCACCGACGATTGGGCGGAGATCGAGGCCGCCTACCAGCAGGCACTCGATGCCATCAATGCGGCAACCGAAGAGACCGCCATGCAAGAGGCCGTCGCCGGGTTCCAGACGGCAGCCAACCTCGTGCCCACCGCCGCTGAGCGCCTGGCAGTAGAGCAACAGCGGCTTCTCGCCGAGCTCGACCAGGCGTACGCCGCCTACGACAAGGCCGACTACACCGCCGAGGGCTGGGCAGAGATCACGGCAGCCTACGAGCAAGGTCGCCAGGGCATCGCCTCCGCGACGAGCATCGCCGATGCGCAGGTGGCGCAGCAGGCCGCGGTGTCCGCCATGGCGGCGGTCGCCCAGAAGCCTGCCGACCCCGGAACCAAGCCCGACACGATCCCCGCGACGGGAGACCCTGCCGCCATCGCTGCGCTCATGGGGCTCGGCGGCAGCGCCATGCTGGCTGTTGGTGTTGTCGCGCGGAAACGGGGATAACGCGCCGCGATAGGAACGCGGCACAACAGATTGCCTAGAGCGGGTCGTCCGGAAGGGCGGCCCGCCTCGTAGACCTGCGACATAGCTCACGTGTACGACATCGGCGTGCGGGCGCACTGCTGCCCCCGCCGTTTCCTTGCGAACTTTGGGCGTGCCGCTTTGGGGACGGCGTTTTCGTGATGGTTCCGGCGCGAAACCCACCGTCTTTCAATTAGTATCTGACGAGAGGTTGAAGCGAGACAGTATTTGAGCGCTCACGGCGCATGCAGGGCGAATATGCAGCATGCTTGCTCGGCGCCATCGTCGAGAAAGGACGCCTTTTGGAATCCTATGTGAACAACATCCGCGTCGCGGTGCTGCTTTTTCCGCTGTTTTCCGCTCTGCTCTCGCTGCCCTATGCCATCTACCAATACCGGCGCTACGGCAGCATCTCCGCATGGAAGACGTTCCTCGTCGCATCCTTCATCTTTTATTTGATGTGCGCGTATTTCATGGTCATCCTGCCGCTGCCGGCAGACCGCACCATCTACGTGCCCGGCGCGCAGCATCCGCAGCTCGTGCCGTTCCATTTCCTGGGGCAGCTCGAATCGAGCGGTATCGAGAACATCGCCTCCGTCTCGGGGCTCCTGGCGTTTCTGCGCCTACCCGCCGTCTATACGGTGTACTTCAACGTGCTTCTCACGGTGCCGTTCGGCGTGTATCTGCGCTATCTCTTCCATCGGCCGTGGTGGCAGGCGCTCCTGCTGGGTTTCGGTCTCACGCTCTTCTTCGAGCTCTCGCAGTTCACGGGGCTTTTCGGAATCTACGAGCATCCATATCGCCTTTTCGACGTGGACGATCTCATCACGAACACCGCCGGCGCCATGCTGGGCTTTTGGCTCTCCTTCCCGCTCTGTCGGTTCCTGCCGGATCTGCGCGATGTAGACGAGCGCTCCATCGTGCGCGGCTCCGAGCACACCTCCTTCACGCGCCGCCTGCTCGCGTTCGTGATCGATGTCATCGCGTGCCGGCTCGTCTCCTTGGCGTGGCAGGGAATTGTCATGAGGGGCATCGCCGGCAAGTACGAGGGGCTCATCGCGGCGCTCGTGGCGACGGGTGTGGTGTTCATGATCGTGCCGTGCATCACGCGCGGGCAGACGATCGGGCACATGGTGCTACGCCTGCGCGTGGTACGGCCGGATGGCTCGAGTGCTTCGAGCTGGGCGTACATCGCGCGCTACGGCCTGCTCTTCTGGGTGTTCCTACTGCTCCCTACTTGGGTGGGAGCGCTCTTCCCGTCGAGTGGCGTGGCGCTTTCCGGCCGTGCGGATGAGTTCTTGCTGGGGCCGGGCACCGTCGAGGCGATCCTTTCGAGCGTGTACGTCGTATGGCTGCTCTCGGTGGGGTTGCGCGCGTTGCTTTCCGCCTTCAAACGGCCGTTCGTGATGCTGAACGGCGTCATGACGAACACCCGCGTGATGTCCGAGGCGCAGATCGAGCGCCTGCGTGCCGAGCGCAACGCCCAGAGCCTCGAGGACGAGCTCGCGCAGAACGATCTTGGCGCGAACAGCCTGGAAGATGCTTTCGACACGTCGTTCGATAGCGTGTATTCCGACGAGCTCGATGCCGATATCGATGAAGCGCGCGCAAACGACGAGTAGTGTGACACCGGTGCCAGGGGAAACTGTCACACTGACTGCACTGCGGTGTTAACAAGACGACAAGCTCGCTTCATTTGCGCGGTGAGGTGCGTGCTCCTGGGGCATAATAGGCAAGTTCCGAGCAGCGGCTTGCGATCTTTGCCGCGCGGTGTTGCGCCCACTACGCCCCACCTGCTCGCCGGACAGCCACATTCGCCTGCGTTGATGTTAGGAGCGGTATGTTCGACCACGCCTGCTGTTCAATCGATGATCCCGCCTTCGAGTGCTCCGATGCCGACTCCCTCCACGAGGAGTGCGGGGTCTTCGGCGTATGGGCTCCGGGGCGCGATGTCGCGCGGCTCACGTATTTCGGCCTGAAGGCGTTGCAGCACCGCGGCCAGGAATCTGCCGGCATCGCCGTGGGCGACGGCGGCACGGTTATGGTGCGCAAGGACCTCGGCCTCATCGACCAGGTGTTCAGCGACGCAGATCTCTCGTCGCTCACCGGTCAGCTCGCAGTTGGCCACGTGCGCTACGGCACGGCGGGTGCCAAGAGCTGGGAGGCCGCGCAGCCGCATCTTTCGGCCATCAACGAGGTGATCATCGCGCTTGCGCACAACGGCACGCTCGTGAACACCGACGATCTGCGCCGCCAGCTCATCGACCTGGGCGTGTCGTTCCTCTCGAATTCCGATTCCGAGGTGGCGACGAAGCTCATTGGGTATTTCACCCAGCGCACGCGCCATCTGCGCGAGGGCATCCGCAAGACCATGGAGCTCGTGCGCGGCGGATACGCGATGACGCTCATCAACGAGCAGGCGCTCTACGCATTTCGCGACCCGCACGGCATCCGCCCGCTCGTGCTGGGAAAGCTCCCGGCACCCGATGGGTCAGATGGGGACGGGTTCGTTTCAACCCATGCAGCTGCGGGTGATGTGGCCGAAGGTGCCGCCCGCGGCTCCGCTTGCTTCGCGGCCGCCGGATGGGGCGTGGCGTCCGAGACCTGCGCCCTCGACATCGTGGGCGCGGACTACGTGCGCGATATCCGCCCCGGCGAGATCCTGCGCATCTCCGATGCCGGCCTTGTGTCGGAGCAGGGCGTTCCCGCCGCGCCCGAGACCGCCGAGTGCATCTTCGAGCAGGTGTACTTCGCACGCCCGGATTCCTTCATGGGCGGGAAGTCTGTGTATGCCTGCCGCTACGACATGGGCAGGCAGCTTGCGCGCGAGGCGCCCGTCGAAGCGGACATGGTCATCGGCGTGCCCGACTCCGGCCTGCCGCCGGCGGAGGGCTATGCGCACGAGAGCGGCATCCCCTTCGGTGAGGGTCTCATCAAGAACCGCTACGTGGCGCGTACCTTCATCCAGCCCACGCAAGAACTGCGCGCCATGGGTGTGCGCATGAAGCTCAATCCGCTGCGCGACGCCATTGCCGGCAAGCGCCTCGTGGTGATCGACGATTCCATTGTGCGCGGCACCACCATGGTGCAGCTCGTGAGCATGCTGCGGCAGGCCGGTGCGCGCGAGGTGCACGTGCGTGTGAACAGCCCCGAGGTCGTGTGGCCGTGCTTTTACGGTATCGATACCGACGTGCAGGCGCAGCTCATCAGTGCGAACAAATCGGTCGAAGAGATCCGCTCGTTCATCGGCGCGGATTCGCTCGCGTTCCTTTCGGTCGAAGGGCTGCTCGCGTGCGTGCCGGCGGTGGGGGAGGCACAGGGCGATGGCGGCGTGCGCGGTTACTGCACGGCCTGCTTCACCGGCGTGTATCCCGTGGCGATTCCTGCGAGCTTCGGCAGCGATAAGTTCATGGACGGGTTCGATCCGCTCAACTTTACGCAAGCTGAGCCCGTGACCGGGCACTGTGTGGTCGATAAGGAGCATGATCGCAGTTGGGAGCAGGCGCACGAGGCTTGCTGAAGGTCTTGGTTTGGTAATGCTTCGCCGGCGCGATGAACACGGCCTGGGACGCATCGCCTATACTGGTGAGAGCTTCTAGGAACATAGGAGGAACCATGGCCGCATATGAGGGCAAGCGATTCCGCCCGAAGCAGGACGCGACGGCGGCGGGACCGGGCGCTGCGAGGCGGGGCTCGGCTCCGCGCCATGCCGCCCCTCGCGCCGGGGCTTCCGGCGGCTCTGCGCCACGTCATGCCGCGCCGCAGCCGGCTGCCTCGGGAAACGTCGAGCCGCCGCGTACCGCGACGTCGCGTCATGCTGCGGTGCCCCCGCGGAGTTCCGCTCGGCGCGATGCCGCGTCTCCGCGCGCTGTCGGCATCTCTCCGGCGCATCCTACAAACTCCCGGTACGCCCGAAGCGGCCAGCGCGGACGTCCGAACGCCCATAAGCGCGGCCAGCGACGCGCGACTCAATCGCGCCGGAGCAGCCGCGACATTGTCTCGAAGGTGCTCATCGGGGTCGGAGCCATCTTGCTGCTCGCGGCGGCATGGATCTTCATCTCAGCACAGATCGGCTACCATAAGGCGCACGTCGCCTACGACGAGCTCTCGCAGTATGTGACGCTTGACGATTCTACGGGCGACGGCGTGCCGGTCGTCGACTGGGAGGCGCTCGCCAAGGAGAGCGAGGACATCGTTGCCTGGATCTATGTGCCGAACACAGATATCAGCTTCCCCGTGGTGCAGGGCGATACGAATGACCAGTATCTGCGCGCACTGCCGGATGGCACGTGGAACGAGAGCGGCAGCATCATGCTCGACTGCGACCAGCAGGCACCCGGCATGGTGGGGCAGCAGACGACCGTATACGGTCACCATATGAGCGACGGCTCGATGTTCGATCCCATCGAGAACACGCTCGACCAAGCGAAATTCGACGAGATGACCACGGTGTACTACCTCACGCCCGAGACCACCTACAAGCTCTCCCCGCTTTTCACCTCGCGCGTTCCCGAAACGTATGTCGAAGCGCGACAGGAGACGTTCGGCGACCATGATGCGCTCGTAGCGTATCTCGAGGATCTGCGGACGTATGCCAAGGCGCAGGCGAGTGATGTCGACGGGCGCCTCGCTTCGACCGATCGCGTGCTCGCGCTCGTCACCTGCAGCGGCCTTGCTCCCGCAGATCACCGCGCCGTCATGATCTGCACCGTCGTCGAGGAGATCTCCGCCGCGCAGTGATATAGCCCGGCCGGCGATGCGACCCCAGCGGATGGTACGCTCCTGTCGGCGACACAGCCCAGCCGATGATACGACCCGGCCGGGCTGGTGTTTATCATTTTTGACGGTGGCGGAATAGCTTGTGCGCGCGGCTCCGGGAGCGTGGCCGGCCTGCTATGATGACAGCACGGTCATTCTCTTGGAAAGGACACGCGCATGAGCGAGATCCGCGAGCATATCACCTATGAAGACGCCGGTGTCGACACCGCCGAGGGAGGGCGTGCCGTCGACGCCATCAAGCAGATGGTCGCCGAGACGTCTCGCCCCGAGGTCATCGGTGGTATCGGCGGGTTCGGCGGCCTATTCTCTGCTGCCGCGCTCAAGGAGATGGAAGATCCCATTCTCATCTCCGGCACGGACGGTGTGGGCACGAAGCTCGTGCTCGCCCAGGTGCTCGATCGCCACGAGACCGTGGGCCAGGATCTTGTTGCCATGTGCGTGAACGACATCCTTGCGAGCGGCGCCGAGCCCCTCTTCTTCTTGGACTATGTCGCCATCGGCCATATCGAGTCCGAGCACATGGCCAAGATCGTAAAGGGCGTGGCCGATGGCTGCAAGCTCGCGGGCTGTGCGCTCGTGGGCGGCGAGATGGCCGAGCACCCAGGCGTTATGCGTCCAGACGACTACGATATGGCGGGCTTCGCGGTGGGCGTGGTCGACCGACCGAAGATGCTCGACCCCGCGAACGTGCGCCCCGGCGATGTAATCCTCGGCCTGCCCTCGACCGGCGTGCATTCCAACGGCTATTCGCTGGTGCGCAAGGTTGTTGGTGTCGACGGCATCATGCCGGGTACGCCTGAGGCCGCCGCGAAGAAGGCGGAGCTCGAGCAGCCGCTTGAGGCGCTTGGCGGTGCCACCCTCGCCGACGCGCTGCTCAAGCCCACGCGTATCTACGTGAAGCCCGTGCTCGAGCTGCTGCGTGGAGAGGCGGGTTCATGCGTGCACGCGCTCGCCCACATCACGGGCGGCGGCATCACCGAGAACCTCAACCGTGCGCTCGCGGCGGACGTCGACGCCGTGGTCGATCGCACCGTCACCCCTGCGGGCTATTCCATGGGCTGGGATGTGCCGCCGGTCATCACCTACATCGCGCAGGAGGCCGGCCTCACCGCAGACGAGGCGTGCAAGACCTTCAACATGGGCGTGGGGCTGTGCATCATCTGCTCCGCGGAGGACGAGGCGGCCGTGACGGAGGCGCTCGTCGCCCTCGGCGAGCAGCCGTTCCGCGTGGGCACGTGCGTTTCCGGTTCCGGCAAGGTGGTGTATTCCGATGAGCAGCGGTAGCGGAACCTCGGCAACGTTTTCGTCCGATAACGCTCGACGCGAAGTCGACGAACTGCGCAAAGCCGCCGAAGATGCCGGGTTGCCGCCCGAGGCGCTGCCGAGCGACTTCTTCTTCTCGAGCGACGTGGACGGCGAGCTGGCGCGCGCGTTGAGCAGCGAAGCGCGCGGCCGGCGCGACCAGGCGGGACGGGGTCAGCTCGCGCCCGATAACAATGACGTCCAGCTTGCACGCCGAAAAGCGAAGCTGGATGAGGGCCCGCACGTGCAAGATGGGCTGCAGCCGCTTAAGATCGGTGTGCTCATCTCCGGGTCTGGCACGAATCTCCAGGCGCTTATCGATGCAATCAAGATGGGTGAGCTCGATGCGGAAATCGTGCTCGTCGTGTCGAGCAGGCCGAGTGCCGCGGGACTCAAGCGCGCCGCTGCGGCGGGCATCCCCACGCTCGCGCTCTCCAAGGAGATATACGCCGATCCATGGGATGCGGACGAGGTCATCGCCACCGAGCTCAAGCGCGCGGGCGCGGAGTATATCGTTATGGCGGGCTACATGCGCAAGGTGCACGAACCCCTGCTCGCACTCTGGCCGGATCGCGTCGTGAACATCCATCCCGCGCTGCTGCCGAGCTTCCAGGGGGCGCACGGCATCCAGGACGCGTACGACCGCGGCGTGAAGGTGACGGGCGTGACCGTGCATTTCGCCAACGCCGTGTACGACCAGGGGCCGATTATCGCTCAGGAGCCGGTGCGCATCGAGGAGGGCTGGACGGTCGAGGAGCTCGAAGCCGCCATCCACGAGGTCGAGCATCGCCTCTACCCGCACGTCATCCAGCTGCTCGCCGAAGGCCGCGTGAGCGTGACCCACGACCGCACCGTGCGCATCCTGCCCGAGTAGCCGTTCCCGACCGAGAGACTCTTCTGCTTGGGAGGTTGCTCTCGACCGAGCTGCCGCCTCTGCTCGAGTCGCCGTTCCCGCATCCTCCCTCTCCGCGACGTCGACATTTTCCGCCGCTTTTTCGCATAAAAGCTCGAAAAGTGGCGGAAAATGTCGACGTCGCTGGAAGTATAAGAGGATGGAGCTGGTGGAAACCAGGGAGGGATGAGACCGGGCAAGACCGTTCGCCCCTGTCGAGCCACCGTTTGCCAGATTCTTCTGCCATGTTTATGTAGCTGGGCCATGACTGGCCGCTTGTTTCGCACATGCTGGCGAGCCCGGTACCCGACTTTGTTTCAAAATGCCGGCTACAGCCGAGATTATGGCAAGGTCTGTGCTAGAGACGTGCAAGGTTTCTGCCAGATTGCCGCGTTAGGCTTGCCTCATGTTGGATTTGACATGGGGGAGGGCCGATGACGCAGCGAATGACAGATGACCTCGTTGCCCTGTTCGAAAAGGCAGAGCATGAGGGGCGATGCATGCTCGTGCGTTCGGACACCCAAAGAAAGGCACTGCTTCGACGGCGAGATGCAGACCAGTCGGATGCCGAGAGGCTCGCACCATCCGTGTACGCGCGAATCAGCCATCTCGACGATCTCTCGCCGCGGGCGAGCGCGTTTCAACTCATTAGGGCGCTTGCGCTCAAGCATCCCGAGTGGGTGTTCTGCGGTCTCTCCGCGGCAATTCTGCACGGGCTCTATGTCTCTTATTCCGATATTCGGCCTCAGGGCAAGCTTGTCGTTCACGTTATGGGAAGCAAGCGTCGAGCAGAATACGACCGTTTTATCGTGCAGCCCCATCGGCCTCCTCCGTACCAAGCACGAATCGTCCGAGTGCAGGAGGCTCAAGCGACAGACGAGCTCGCGACTGCGGTCGCCTGCGCCCGCACGCTGCCCTTTCCGAAGGCGCTGGCCATCATGGATTCGTTGCTGCGGTTTTCAAGTACGGATAGGGAACGGGCGCTGCGTGAGCTTGAGCGGGTGGGGGCGCATGCGCGCGGCGTTGCTGTTACGCAGCGCGCGATCCTGCATGCGAACGGTGCGAGCGAGAACGGGGGCGAGTCAATCGCACGCGGAATCATGATCGAGGAGGGGTTTCAGGAGCCCGAGCTTCAAGTTCCAATCTATAACGCGCTCGATGACGAGGATTACTATGTGGATTTCGTCTGGCACCTTTCGGATGGATCGATGGTGTTTGGCGAATTCGACGGCGGTGAGAAGTTCTCGAGCGAGGAGATGCGGGACGGAAAGTCAGTTTCCGAGGTCGCGCGGGATGAGCGTCTGCGTGAATCGCGGCTGACGCTGCACGGGACGCCCGTACTCCGGTTCACTCCTCGCATGTTGAATGATCGAGCTGGATTCGTCCGCTTGCTCAACGCCTACGGGGTTCCGCGGAACCAGTCATGAGCCTCCGCTCGTCGTTGTTCTTTGAACGCTTTCCTCTGTCCACGGTGTCGACATTTTCCGCCATTTTTCGGCCTTGAATGCGAAAAAATGGCGGAAAATGTCGACGCTGCGAGAGTGAGCTGTGGAGAGAAGCCGGACGAAAAAGCCGGGTAGCGGGCGGCGAGCGGCGGAACGACCTGCCTCGTAGTATCATATGCCCGGATAGGAAACGATGCAGATCGGTTGAAAGGCGCGTATATGGCATCGAATAAAGCGGGAAACCGCTCGCAGAGGGGATCGCGCGGCGCTGCCCGCAACGCACACGGCGCGGCGTCGGCGCGCGTTCGCAGCGCGCAGCAGGGTGCGCCCAAGACGAAAGCGGACTTCAAGCGCGAGAACAAGCAGCAGATCGGCAAGGGCGTGAAGTATGTGCTCGTGGCGATCGGCGTGCTCGCGATGGTGCTTTCGGTGACGAGCGTGGCCTGTTCGGGCTTTCTGAACCAGGTGTCTTCCAATGGGGACTACCATCTTACGGGCGGTGTCGCGGCGACGGTCAACGGCACGAAGATCACCGAGGACACGATCACCGAGCAGATCATGAGCACGCGCGAGTCCTATGGTTATACGGACGATGAAAGCTGGGCGGCATATCTCGAGTCTTCCGGCATGACGCCGGAGAGCTACCGCCAGAACATCATCGACAGCTATATCGACGACGTCCTCGTGAGCCAGGCGGAGCGCGACGCGAACATCCAGGTGAGCGACGAAGAGGTCGAAGAAGCCTGGCAGGAGGCCGTTGCGAGTTACAGCTCGGAGGACGAGTTCGTGGCGCTACTCGAGCAGATCGGCTATACCGAGGCGAGCTATAAAGAGACCATTCGCCAGAACCTCGAATCCGAGAAGTTCCGCGACGAGGTCGCCCCGGTGGAGGAGCCCACGGACGACGAGATCATCGCGTATGCAAACGAGAATCTGAGCACGTACAACGACGCGCGCCGCTCGTCGCACATTCTCATCAAGGTCGCAGAGGACGCCGACGATGCGACGCGCGAGGAGGCCAAGGCGAAAGCGCAGGACATCCTCGATCAGATCAACGCCGGCGAGATCACGTTCGAGGACGCCGCAAAGGAGTACTCCGAGGATTCCTCGGCGGCCGACGGCGGCGATGTGGGTTGGGACAAGCTCACGACCTTCGTCGACCCCTACCAGCAGGCGCTTTCCGCCCTCGATACGGATCAGGTGAGTGGTGTCGTGGAGAGCGACTACGGCTACCACATCATCAAGTGCACCGGCCACTTCTATGTGGACGGTTCGGTAACCTCGGTCGATCAGATTCCCGAGAACCTGCGCGAGATCTTTGCCGAGAACATCAGCAGCACGAACCAGGATGCGGCGTATCAGGAGTGGCTCGAGAACCTGCGTGCCGAGGCGGATATCCAGATCAACGAGATGCCCGCAGACGTGCCGTATAACGTGAACACTACCGCCGCAAGCGATGAGGCTGGCGATAGCGAGGGCGACGAAGGCGATGCCGCAGCTGAATAGCCCGAGATGACAACCGGGTGCCCGCCGCCAAGATATCACGAGGTGGGGCGGGGCATAGAGACAGGGAGATTGCTATGACGAACGAAGAGCTGCACAACCAGATGGTCGCCGCCATGAAGGCGAAAGACAAGGTGCGCCTTTCCATCATTCGCCAGGTGATGGCCGAGGTGAAGAACGTCGAGGTGAACGAGCGCCGCGACGCCACCGAGGAAGATGTGAACAGCATGATCAAGCGCCTCATCAAGCAGACGAACGAGACGCTCGAGATGTCGCGCAAGGCCGGAAACAACCAAGAGCGCACCGACACGCTCGCCGAGCAGGTCGAGATTCTAGAAAGCCTGCTGCCGGCGCAGCTTTCGGGCGAGGCGCTCGTGGAGCTCATCGAACAGACCATCGCTGAGGTTGGTGCCGCCACGCGCAAGGACATGGGCAAGGTCATGGGCGCGCTCAACAAGGCCACGGGCGGGAACTTCGACAAGGCGGCAGCCGCGAAGGAAGTTGGCAGCCGCCTGGCGTAGGCCTGTGCGCCGTCTTTGCTGCGCGCAGCGCGCGTTCAACCGATAGCGCCCTGCGGCGCCAACGCCTTACGCCGTTTTCCGTGGCGCAAGCGGCACGCCCTCGACGAGGACTGGGGCGACTGAGGCAACGCCTTGCGCCGTTTTCCGTGGCGAAAACGGGAACGGTGGCGAAAAAGTCGACGTCGCGAACGAGGGCGATTCTTGAGCGCTGCCGCCGGTCCGCGAGGTCGCTCCACGCCAAGTAAGATGCGCGCATTGCATGAAAATGGCTAAATAGATCAGTTTTGGGTATACTGCTTCGAACTGTTCGCAGATGTACGGTTTGTTAGCACTCGGTTTCGCGTGTATTGCAGGAAGCGAATGAGCGCCTACCGTGCATTCGGGATTCGTACAATAGTGCGCACACAATCGCATCGCACGCTCGAGCGCCCGCGCGCTCTGGATACGCATACGAAGGAGGGATTTCGCCCATGGCAGATATGATCGAGATCCGTAATCTGAACAAGTACTTCGGCGACCTGCACGTACTGAAGGACATCAACCTCACCGTCAAGGCTGGCGAGAAGCTCGTGATCATCGGGCCGTCTGGTTCGGGCAAATCCACGCTCATTCGCTGCGTCGACTGGCTCGAGGAGCCCACCACCGGCGAAGTGATCATCGATGGGCAGCTCGTCACGAAGAAGAACCACCTCGAGATGGCGCGCAAGTACAGCTCCATGGTGTTTCAGCAGTTCAACCTGTATCCGAATATGACGGTGCTCGGCAACCTCACGCTCGCCCCCATCAAGCTGCAGAAGAAGAGCAAGGAAGAGGCGAATGCCGCCGCCATGGCCGCGCTCAAGCGCGTCGGCCTGGAGCAGAAGGCGGGCGAGTATCCGCAGAACCTCTCCGGCGGCCAGCAGCAGCGCGTGGCCATCGCGCGCGCGATGTGCACCAAGCAGCCGATCATCCTCTTCGACGAGCCCACCTCGGCGCTCGACCCCGAGATGATCCAGGAAGTGCTCGACGTCATGATCGAGCTCGCGCACGAGAACATCACCATGATCTGCGTGACGCACGAGATGAACTTCGCCAAGCAGGTGGCCGACCGAGTGATCTTCATGGACGACGGCCAGATCCTCGAAGAGGGCACGCCCGAGCACTTCTTCACCAACCCGCAGAACCCGCGCTGCAAGGACTTCCTCAACAAGATCCTGCACTAGCGCGCGCAGAAAACGATCGTCCGGCTCGCGCGAAAGATACGCCGCGCGCGACCGGTGGTGATAGTCCTGAAGGCTCCGTCTCACGCCTTACGGTACCTAAGATTCGAAAGGGGTAGCTATCATGTCCATCACTCGTCGTAACTTCATCAAGGTTTCCGGTGCTTCCGCGACCGTGCTCGGCCTCGGCCTCGTGGGCTGCAGCGGCGGCTCGGACGGATCGGGCTCGGGCGACGCGGCATCCAAGCTCCAGACCATCAAAGACCGTGGCGTCCTCAACTGCGGCGTGAAGGCAGACGTCCTAGGCTACGGCTACATGGACACCGCCACGCAGGAGTATGAGGGCCTCGAGATCGACCTCTGCTACCAGATCGCGGCGGCGGTGCTCGGCACCACGTACGAGGAGGCCAAGGAGCAGGGACTCTGCGACTTCACGACGGTCACGCCGAGCACGCGCGGCACGCTCATCGACTCCGGCGCGCTCGACATCGTGGCTGCCACGTATACCATCACCCCCGAGCGCGAGGAGGACTGGGACTTCTCCACGCCGTACCGCACGGACTCCGTGGGCATCATGGTGAAGAAGGCGAACGGCTGGACGAGCATGGAGGACCTCGATGGCCAGGTCATCGGCGTCTCCACCGGTTCCACCACGCAGCAGCTCGTTGAGCAGATGATCCAGGACGAAGGCTTCAGCTGCACGCCCACCTTCCAGGAGTACGCGTCCTATCCGGAGATCAAGGACGCGCTCGACGCCGGCATGGTGCAGGCGTTCGCCATGGACCGCTCGACGCTCAACACCTATATGGAGGATTCCGTCGAGCTGCTCCAGCCCGAGATCGAATTCGGCACGCAGGAGTACGGCGTGGCCACCGAGAAGGGCAGCGACCTTTCGCCCGTCGTGGACGACACGGTGAAGGAGCTGCTCGAGAACGGCTGGATGGACGAAGAGATCGAGCTGTGGCTCGGCGCGAGCGCGTAACGTTTTCGTTGCTGTAAGGCCGCAGGCGCCCTGGTAGGATGGGGTGCCTGCGGCACTTTCTGTGCCCGGCCGCAAAATGATAATTTCAGTACCTGGTACTGAAATTATCATTTTCTGCCGGGCGATGGGTTGTGGTAGTTGAAAGGAGCGCCATGCTGGAAAGCATCCTCGATCCTCGGCGCTGGGAGATAACCCTTGGTTCATTAGATGCGTTTTGGGACGGCTTCTTCGTCACGCTGCAGGTAGTCGTGTACGGCCTCGTGCTCGCGCTCGTGCTCGGCACGGTGCTCGGCATCTTCTCCACCACCCGCTCGCGGGTGCTGCGCGCCATAAGCCGCGTGTACGTCGAGTTCTACCAGAACACGCCGCTGCCGGTGCAGGTCGTCTTCATGTACCTCATGGGTCCGCAGTTGCTGCAGCGCGTCCTGGGTGCACCCACGCCGGTTCCCATCCCGCCCGTGGTGCTTGGCTTCGTGGGCGTGGGGCTGTACCATGCCGCGTACGTTTCCGAGGTTATCCGTACGGGTATCGAGAGCGTTCCGCGCGGCCAGATGGAGGCGGCGAAGAGTCAGGGCTTCACCACGGTTCAGGCATATCGGTACGTGATCTTGCCGCAGACGTTCAAGGTCATTCTGCCCCCGCTTTGCAACCAGGCGCTCAATCTGGTGAAGAACAGCTCCGTGCTCGCGCTCGTCGCCGGCGGCGACATCATGTACCGCTCGAACAGCTTCGTGGGCACCTACGGCTACTTGCAGGGATACATCGTCGCCTGCGTCATGTACTTCGTGATCTGCTTCCCGCTCGCGCTGCTCGTGCAGTATCTGGAGAAGCGCTCGAAGCGCATGCCTAAGGCGAAGAAGCTCGACCTTGCTGCCCTAAAAGGCGTCGAGACCGTGAAGGAGGCGTAAGACCATGGATGCTTTCAACGCTACGAACTTGGGGTTCATCCTGAGCGGGTTTTGGCTCACCATTCGCATCTCGGTGCTGGCGATCATCTTCTCGGCGATCTTCGGCACGATCCTCGCCATGATCAAACAGTACTGCCGCGGCAAGTTGAGCCCGCTCCGCTGGCTCGTGACGGCCTACATTGAGCTCTTCCGTTGCACGCCGAACCTCCTGTGGATCCTCTTCATCTACTTCACCATGCGCGCGTCGAACTTCGTCGTCTCGGTGGTGGCGTTCACGGTGTTCACCTCGGCTGTCATGGCCGAGATCGTGCGCGGCGGCTTCAACTCGATTCCTAAGAGCCAGTTCGAGGCAGCACAGAGCCAGGGTTTCGGCTTCTTCAGCACCATGCGTCTCATTATCTTGCCGCAGACGTTCAAGACGATCATCCCGGCGCTCTTCAGCCAGTGCACCACGGTGATCAAGGACTCGTCGTATCTTGCAAGCATCAGCGTCATGGAACTCATGTTCAACGCGCGCGTCGTCATGGCGCAGATTCCCAACCTGAGCGCGAAGCTGCTCATGTACGGCCTCGTGTTCTTGCTATACTTCGTGTTGAATTTCGGCATCTCGCTCATCGTGCGCGCGTACCAGCGCCGCAGGGTGGCAGCGTAAGGCTGACCGGTCGCTTGTTGGGAACCCCGGCGCGCAGGTCGCACGGGTGAGGGGAGTGCAGCTCATGCCTAAGAAGGATAAAGAGAAGGCCGACGTCTCGAAGCTCATGGCTCGCGATATGTATGCCAACGATGCTCTGGGCGCCCCGACCGAGGACGCCGATCCCGACGCCCCGGTGGTAATCTCGATCGCGCGCCAGTACGGCACGGACGCGCATGAGATCGGCATCGCGCTGCAGGAGCGCCTGGGGATTCCGCTCTACGACAACGAGCTGCTCATTCGCGCCGCGAAGCGCGCCGATACCGTGGTGGAGAAGGTCGCGCCCTACGACGAGGCCGTCGCCGCCGAGATGATGGCGTTCCTGCCGGATCGCTTCGACGCGCGCACTATGGCGGATAAGCTCTTCGAGAATCTGCGCCAGGTGATCCTCGACGTGGGGTCGACCGAGTCGTGCATCATTATCGGGCGGCTTTCCGACTACATCCTGAGCGACAACCCGAACCTCATCAGCGTGTATATCACCGCGCCGCTCGAGGAGCGTGTAGAGATCGTCATGAAGCGCCGGGGGCTTTCCGAGCGCAAGGCGCTCAAGCGCATCAAGCATATGCAGCGCAACCGCGAGCTGTTCTACAAGCGCTACTCCGCCGGCAAGACAAAGCTGCGCCTGGACAAGGATATCACGCTCAACCGTGCGCTCTTCGGCGTCGAAGGGTGCTGCGAGATTATCGCGCGCGCCTACGAGATCAAGATGAAGGAGCTTGGCCGCCTCTAGCGCCATGCGCTGCCCAAAACGCCTGAGAAGTGTTGCGCGATACTTGATTTATACATATCTGCAAAATTTCTCTTGCGCGCGGTGCAGGCTCTTGGTACACTTGCTACCGCAGCATTTGCTGAGGGGAGTTAGCTCAGTTTGGTTAGAGCGCCGGCCTGTCACGTCGGAGGTCGCGGGTTCGAGCCCCGTACTTCCCGCCATTGCTTGTAAGAGCCCCGCCACGAGCGGGGCTTTTGCTTAAGCAGCACTTTGGCGACACTTTGGGAACGGGTTCAAAAGTGTCGCGTTCTTCGCTAAGGCGTCAATATGGTGCCGTTGCCAGAGTTTCTGGGTAGACTAGGATACGATTCTCGAGATGCTTTTATAGGCGCTACCGGTTTGGTCGTGGTATATAGATAGGACTATCCACCAAAGCCCGAGACGATGGGGGTGAAGCCATGGACATTTCAAGAAAGACCGATTATGCCCTGCGTATCCTCTCGATGCTCGTGGAGAGCGGTGACGAGCTGCTGTCGGTTCGCGTTGCGGCCGAGCAGGTTGACGTGCCGTATTCGTTTGCCAGATCTATCCAGCATGGGCTTGTCCAGGCGGGCATCATCGAGAGCCTGCGCGGCGTGCGCGGCGGCATGCGTCTCAAGGCCAACCCCGAGGAGCTGACCATCTACGATATCGTCCGTGCTGTGCAGGGACCGTTCGTCATCAATGAATGCACCGCGGCGGACGGCGATTGCCCGCGCATGGAGACGTGCTGCTTCCACCCGCTCTGGATGGGGGTCGAAGCGCTCCTGAACGACTACTTGAGTTCCGTTACCTTAGCAGACGTGGTGGAAGGGCGCAGGTTTCCCGCGGTCGACGCGAAGTTTGCCGATCGCGGTGCGTTCGCTGAGTATGCGCGTTGCGCCGCGCTTAAGAACGTGGGACAGGCGTGACGAGTACGTTCGGCAACTCGGGCGACGCGGGAAGGCGTACAGGCAAGGCTTTTGAGGAACCGCACGCGAGCGCGCAGGCATGTGCGTCCGTGCCTGCCGGCATGGACGGTTTCCGGGAGCTGGTGCGTGCCGAGGGCGCGCGCCTGTACCGCGACCTGCCATGGCGGCGCACGCGCGACCCGTATATCGTGTGGCTTTCTGAGGTCATGCTCCAGCAGACGCAGGTAGCGCGCGTCGAGACACGTATGCCGGCGTGGCTCGAGCGGTTTCCGAACATCGAGGTTCTGGCCGAAGCGCCGACGGCGGATGTGCTCGCGGCCTGGCAGGGCATGGGATACAACCGGCGTGCGTTGGCGTTGCAGCGCGCTGCGCGTGAGATCGTCGAACAACACGGCGGGGTGTTTCCGCACGAGGCACGTGCGCTCGAGGCCCTGCCCGGCATCGGTCCCGCTACGGCGCAGGGCATCCGTTCGTTCGCCTTTGATCTGCCCGGCGTGTATCTCGAGACCAACGTGCGGACGGTCTTCCTACATCATTTCTTTCCCGATGTTCCCGGTGTCCCAGACCGGGAGCTTGTGCCGCTCGTGCGCGCTGCGTGTCCGGCTGTGTATGCGACGGACGGAGATAGCGAGACGTGCGCGGAGGGGTACGCGACACCGTTCGACGCCGAGGATACCCCGCGCGCGTGGTATTACGCTCTGTTGGATTATGGTGCGCGCTTGAAGAAAGAGGTGCCGAACCCTTCGCGCCGCTCTGCAACGTATGCGCGCCAGTCGCGTTTCGAGGGCTCGCGGAGGCAGAAGCGCGCTGAGGTGGTGCGCATCCTGCTCGATGCGAAGGCGGCGGGTGAAGCCGATATGGGCACCGCCGCGGTGCATATGGCGCTCAACACCGTTGAGCGCGCAGCGGGAAGACCTGCGGTCGACGAGGCGCTTGTCGCCAGCATCTTGTGCGATCTTGAGCGTGAGGGGTTTTGCGCTCGCAGCTGCCATGCGGGCGATGGTGCTTGTGACGAGGATCGCTGGGCGATCGCCTGATGGTGCGCTTGGTGCCGCGAACAGACCGACGTGCGGAATTTGATGCGGGCGGGCTCCAGCGCGTAGGGCGCCTAGCGATTATCTCTTATTAGAAATTATTCCTAATAAGGGTGGTTACGCTCTCGCACTCTGGGTATAATCAAAGCACTGGTGCTGAAGGCACCAGATAACCCGTGTCGTTCGCACAAAGAGAAAGGGATGCGACCATGGATTTCGAGAATTCCCAGACTAAGAAGAACCTTGAGACCGCGTTTGCCGGCGAGTCGCAGGCGCACACCAAGTATCGTTACTACGCGTCGAAGGCCAAGAAGGACGGTTACGTTCAGATTTCTAACATCTTCATGGAGACCGCGCTCAACGAGTCTGAGCATGCCAAGCTCTGGTTCAAGTATCTGCATGACGGCGCGGTGCCCGACACCCTGACCAACTTGAAGGACGCCGCCGCGGGCGAGAACTACGAGTGGACGACCATGTACGACGAGTTCGCGAAGACCGCCGAGGAGGAGGGCTTCAAGGAGATCGCCGCCAAGTTCCGCGGCGTGGGCGCTGTGGAGAAGGCTCATGAGGAGCGCTACCTCAAGCTCGCCGAGCGCGTCGAGAAGGGCGAGGTCTTTACCCGCGAGGGCGTGAAGGTGTGGAAGTGCGGCAACTGCGGCCACCTGCACGTGGGTCCCACCGCGCCGGAGCTTTGTCCCGTCTGCAACCATCCGCAGAGCTACTTCGAGGAGCATGTCGTCAACTACTAAGCGATAACGTGTCGTCCCTAAGGGACGGACGAAGCGCGATGTTGAGCCGGGTCTCGTTTGAGGCCCGGTTTTTTTTTCATCTGAATATAGCGAAAACTACCGTTTACCGGCTCCAGCATTAAGGCCATAGCCCTTACTCGAAAAAACCTTGCAGAAAATTGGCTCGCGGCGCGCCTGGTGCCACACTGGAATTCTCCTCAATGCGTGGAACTTGGAGGTGCGGCATGGATCTATTCATCGAGACGCCGGAGCGGGCTGCGGAGCGCCTGGAGCGCGGGCGTCGCTTGCAGGAGGCGTGGATGGCCTCCTTGCGGCAGGGGGAGGCTGGTGCGCGGCGAATGCAGGTTGATGAGGTGCCCGAGGTGTACGGCGCGGCTGAAGCGGGATGTCGTGCAGCTGAAGCCGACTACAGCACGCCTGACGAGCACGTGCGGGAACGATCGGGGGAGCGCCGGCCGTGCGATGAGCAACCGGTGAAGACTCGACGTTTCGGGAGAAGGCGGCGACGCGAGAAGGACGCGCGTGCCAAGGCGGAGTCCTATTCCGTCGCGCAGGAGGCGTATCGCGATGAGCTTGCCTACGATAAGCGCCGCGCGCGAAGACGAAAGCTATTTGCCGTGGTGCGCGCGGTAGGCCTGCTTTTTGGAATCCCGTTGCTCTTGGTCGCGGTGTTCGTTGGGTCATATGTGTTCACCTGCATCTTTAACGGGGCGACGCCGGAGGAGGTAGTCGAGCTCCTTTCCGATATGGTCACCCGATGCGTGTTGTTCTTCACGCAGATTGGATGGGGCTCGTAGCCTGGGGTGATTGGCGCAATATAGCGCGACGTTTTGGAGTGAAGCAAGAAAATAAAATAACAATACTTTATAATTAATGGAGGAATCATGCCCAAGGAGCTCGAGACGAGAGAAGTGCTTAAGCGCCTGAGCGCCGAAGGGTGGATTCTCCGTTCTGGCAAGGGGAGCCATGTCGTTGCGACGAGAGGGACAAGCATGGTCACCGTTCCGACGGCTCGACGAGAGTTGGCGATCGGGACGTATAGGAGCATAGCGAAGGTAGCAGGATGGCTGCCCCGCCGACGTGAGGGGAGTGGGGAGTAGCGATGCACGGATACGTTTTCCAGGCGGTGATGACGCCGGGCGAAGAGGGCGGATATGACGTCATCGTGCCTGACCTCCCTGGGTGCTTGAGCTATGGGGATACGTGCGAACAGGCAGCGTTTGAAATCGCCGATGCGATGAGGACATACGTCGCGGCGCTTCTTCGCGATGGGTGTTCCGTTCCATCGCCGACCTTTCGCGAAGTTGTGCCTCCCGAGGTTTCGCTCATCGTACATTTCGAGACCGATGAGAGCTATCTTGTCGAGGGCGAGGTCGTATCTGCGGCCGAAGCGTCGCGACGCCTCGGCATAAGCGCGGGGCGCGTCACGCATCTACTCGATGCAGGCCTGCTCGACGGGTATCGCCGGGGACGAAGGACATACGTTACCGTGGAGAGCATTGCGCGCCGGAAGGCGTCCGCTGCACGAGCGGGTCGTCCGCGTAAGAAAGCCAACGCATAGCAGACCAGCGCATAGCAGAGAGATCACGCGTAAAGGAACCTTTTGCGATAAAGGCATGGCGTCTCCACAGGCATCGCCCGGATCGGGGCGGGGCTAATTCAGCCTCGCGCTGGGGCAGATGTCGGCGAGCGGGCATTCGCCACAGAGCGGCTTGCGCGCGTCGCAGATCTCGCGGCCGAGCATGATCCACTGGTGGTTCACGTCGTTCCAGTACTCGCGCGGCAGGATCTTCAACAGGTCTTGCTCGGTTTTGAGCGGCTCTTTCGCATGCGTTTTGGGTGAGAGCATGAGCCGGTGCGCGATGCGGTTCACATGCGTGTCGACGGCGATGCCCTCCACGATGCCGAAGCCCACATTGAGCACGATGTTCGCGGTCTTGCGGCCGACGCCGGGGAGCTTCACGAGCTCGTCCATGCTCGCGGGCACCTCGCCGCCATAATCGGCGACGATCATCTGCGCGCATTCGACGGCGTGTTTGGCCTTCATCTTGTAGAACCCGAGCGACTTGATAACCTCGGCGACCTCAGCGGGCGTGGCGCTCGCCATGGCCTCGGGCGTGGGCCAGCGGCGGAAGAGCTCGGGGGTGATCTTGTTCACCTGGGCGTCCGTCGTCTGTGCAGAGAGCAGCACGGAGATGACGAGGCGGAACGGATTCTTGTGATCGAGGAAGCACTCGACCGGTCCGTAGCGCTCGTTGAGGCGACGGCACACCTCGATGGCGCGCTCCCGTTTTGCGGCATTGGTTTCACGTGGCATGGCGTGCCTTTCCGTTGCTGGTGCTCGCAGCAATTCTAGCAGCAGTGGACGAGCGGCGGAATGGGTGGGGGCGTTCCTGTATGGGTCGAGAGGAACACGTCCCCAACCAACCCATTATGGGTTGAGAGGAACACGTCCCCAATCAACCCCTCCAACCAACCCCCACCCATTCCGTCCGGGAATGTGGCAGGCGGACAGGTGCCGTTCGCCGTTTGATGCCTACCGCTGGGCGCTCGCTTGTAGGTTTTTCGGCCAGTATGTAATAAGAATGTAATCGAAAACGTTTTCGGAACGTTTTCATGGTTCGCATCGGCAGCGCTCAGCTGTAGGCGACATCGCATCTGTCGGCGTCTGCGAACTGGAAGACCCGCGCGCTCGTATCGCGCGACCCTGAAAGGGGGTGCCGTCCATGCCCGTGACGATTCGTGACGTTGCCGCCGCTTCCGGTGTTGCGATCGGAACCGTCTCGCGTGCGCTCAACGGCTACCCCGATGTGAGCGACGCGACGCGCGAACGCATCAAGCAGGTCGCCGACGAGCTCGGCTATGCCCCCAACCAAACGGCGCAGTCGCTCTCCTCGAAGCGCGTGCGCAACATCGGCATCTTCATCTCGGGCTTTTTGAGCGAAGAGGTCTTCAACGACTTCGATATCATGCTCCTGCGCGGATCGTTCAAGGCCGCTCTCGATTATGGTGTGAACATATCGCTTCACCTCATCAATTCCGAAATCCAAGAGCAGAAGAGCTACGACCAGCTGTGCTACGAGTGCGGCGTGGCGGGCGCGATGCTCTTCGGTCTCAAGACGACCGATCCGTACTGCACGACGCTCTCGCAAAGCGAGCGCCCCGTCGTGACGGTGGACATTCCCCTCAAAGGCGAGCGCACGGGCTGCGTGCTGCTCGACGATCGCCGGGCGGAGGCGGAGGCGGCGCAGTATCTCATCGACCGCGGACACCGCAAGATCGCCATCGTGCATGGCGGCGAAGACGCGGCCGTGAGCATCGAGCGCTTCGCCGGCATCAAAGATGCCTATCAGGCGAACGGCATCGAGCTCGATCCCGCTTTGAGCATCTACACCGACTTCACGCACGACGACGCTGCGGCGAAGGTCGAACGCTTCCTCACCGAGCATGGCGCGGAAGACGTGACGGCGTTCTTGTGCATGAGCGACCTCATCGCAATCGGTGCGCTCCGTACGATTACGCGCATGGGCTACCGCGTTCCCGAAGATTTCTCTGTTGTGGGCTATGACGGCATTGAGCTTACGAAATTTACCTCGCCACCGCTCACGACCGTCAACCAGAACGTCCGCGATAAAGGGTACGCGGCCGTCCGCTTGCTTTGCGACATGCTTGCTGGCGATAAGGACCCTCAAACGGTTACCCTCTCGCACACCCTCATCGAGCGAGGGAGCGTGCGCAAGTTACTTTAGCGATTCCGCAGGGAGCCTCCCTGCGTCGCAGTGTTCAAATCGAAAACGTTTTCGTACGAAAAGAGACAAAAACGTTTTCGGTAACAGGAAGGAGTTGTCATGAACGTTTCGAGAAGGACCTTCGTAGGTGCGTCGATGGTCGGTGCCGGTGCAGCGATCACGGCAGGGCTCGCCGGCTGCGGCGGCGGTGGCAACGCCTCTGGTGGTAGCGGCTCTGCGGCCGCCGGCGTGGTCGAGGTCACCATCCCTTCGTACAAGACGGGCGAGAACGTCGGTGCCGTCTTCTTCGAGCCTCAGGTTGAGCGCTTCAACGAGAAGTATGAAGGCCAGTACCACATCACGCTCGAGTCGGTGCCGCAGGACGGCTTCAACGACCGCCTGAAGCAGCTCGCTCAGCAGAAGCAGCTCCCCGTCCTCGTCCAGGGTGGCGACATCGACTGGCAGAAGGACATCGCCTTCCCTGAGGGCTTGGCCTACGACATCTCCGGCTGGCTCGACGAGAACCCGGACATCAAGGATATCCTCATCCCCGAGGGCGTCGAGTACTGCACTACGGAAGACGGCGCCATCTACAGCATGCCGCTCGCCACGGTGCGCCCCACCGGTTTCTACTGGAACACGCAGCTCTGGGATCCCACCGAGGACCTCTCTCAGATTTCTATGGACGAGTTCCTGAGCCTGATCGGTGATCAGAAGATCGCCTTCTCCACGGCCGAGAACGGCTGGGTCTGCGCGCTGTTCCTCACGGCGCTCATTGCTGCGCAGGGCGGCGGCGACTGGGTCGCGTCCGGTGTCCAGGAGCAGATTGTCGACTTCAACACGCCCGAGTTCATCGCCGCCGTGGGCCAGCTTCAGACGCTGCTCCAGAACAACGCCGCGCCGAACTCGATCGGTGCCGCCTACGCGGATGCCGAGAACGCGTTCCTGAGCAACCAGGCCGCCATCATCTCCAACGGTCCGTGGATGTCCTCGAGCCTGGACGAGGCCAACGCCGAGAACTGGTCCAACGGCTTCGACGGCGCCGACGTGCATGCGGCTCTGTGGCCTGGTGACATGGGCATCGCCAATACCGCCAGCCTCGGCGAATGGTGGGTCTCCGCCTCTGCCTCCGAGGAGGAGATCGAGCTCGCCAAGGCGTTCCTCGCATTCATCAATTCGCCCGAGGAGATCGAAGCCTACCTGCTCGCCGAGGGCGGCTCCGCGCCCTTGATCACCTACTCGGACGGCTTCCTCGAGGAGCAGGCGAAGGTTCAGACGCTCGGTGACCTTTCGGCTGATACCACCGCCGACACCGTCTTCGTGCCGTGCATCCTCGACATGATCCCGGCGTCCGTGGCTAACAGCGACTTCGGCCGTGAGCTGCCGCAGCTTGCTAACGGCACCTACACGCCCGAGCAGTTCGCGCAGGTGCTCACCGATGCCGCCGCGGAGGCTTCGCTCGAGTAGCGACGCTGCCGATATAACGCGTCTTCCTTCCTCACAGCGCGCGGCGCGGCGGCTTTCGTCGTCGCGCCGCGCGCGGGTACCGAGGAGGTGCATCGGAAAGGGGTGAACCCATGAAAGAAAAGCTTGCATCGCTGCGCGGCAGCCGTGCCGCATCGTCGCTCGAACGCTCGAACTACAAGTGGATCTACCTGTTCCTCTTGCCCACGCTTATCGTCTTCGTGATGTTCTACGCGGCACCTATCGTCCAGGTGTTCCTCACGTCGTTCACCAAGTGGGACGGTTTTACCGATCCGGTCTTCAACGGCCTCACGAACTACGTGAACCTGGTGAACAGCCGCTCGTTCATGCTCGCGCTCCAGAACCTTCTGTACTGGAGTTTGCTCGCGACCTTCGTGCACGTGGGCTTCGGTGTAGTCGTGGCGCTCGTGCTCTTCCAGAAACCCCATGGCTGGAAGCTCGCGCGTGCCGTGTTCATGATTCCCAACGTCATTTCGGCCGCGGCATGGGCCATGATCTACCGCTTCTTCTTCAATAACGACTTCGGCGTGCTCAACACCGTTATCCGCTTCATCATCCCCGATTTCACGGTCCAGTGGTTCTACTCCTCTCCCTGGGCGTTTTGGGCCGTTGCGCTCACGTGGATGTTCTATGCCGTCATCGTGACGCTCGTCGTCCTCGGCGACCTCATGAACGTCTCGGGTGAGCTTTTAGAGGCCGCGCGCATTGATGGCGCGAGCGGCTGGCGGCTCATCAAAGATATCCAGCTGCCGCTTTGCCGCAATTCCATCGGCACGAGCGTCATCGTGTCCGTCACGGCGCGCATCGCCATGTACGAGCAGATCGCCCTTACCACGGCGGGAGGCCCGGGCAACGACACCATGAGCCTCTCGATCATGCTCGTGAACGGCATCATGGACTACCGCTACGGATACGCGAACGCCATCGGTGTCGTGATGTTCGTCATCGGCCTCGCGGTGCTCTTCCTCATCAACAAGGCGTTCCGTATGGACGAGTCGGATGTGTGAGGTGAGTCATATGGATACCATTACGAAGGCCAACGGCGCATCGTTCAACGTGAAACGCTTGCTCACGCGCATCTTCATGTACTTCATCATCGTGTTCGTGATCGTCATCTCGGCGTTCCCGATCCTGTGGGTCATCATGTCGGCGTTCAAGACGAACGGCGAGATCCTCACCTCGCCGCTCGCGCTGCCCACGCACGTATCGTTCGAGGTGTTCGTGGAGCTCTTCCAGAAATACAACTTCCCGCGGTACTTCCTGAACTCCCTCATCGCCGCGGGCGTCTCCACGGCAGCCTCGCTGCTCTTCTATGCCATGGGCGCCTACGTGCTCGCGAAGTTCAAGTTCCCGGGGCGGAACCTCATCTTCGTGCTCTTCACCATCACGTTGCTCGTGCCGGCACATAGCAAGACGCAGCCCATCTTCAGCCTCATCATGAACCTCGGGCTCTATGACAACATCTGGGGCGTCACGCTCGTGTACATCTCGACGGGCATGGCGATGTCGATCTTCATTCTGCGCTCCGGCTTCATGTCGATCCCCAAGAGCCTCGACGAGGCCGCGCGCATCGACGGCGCGGGGTTCTTCCGCACGTTCTGGACGATCAACATGCCCCTCGCGAAAAGCGCGCTCACCACGGCGGGCATTCTCATGTTCCTGGGCAACTGGAACGAGTACTACTTCGCGAGCCTGCTCACCGTCTCGGACGTGAACCGCACCCTGCCCATCGCGCTCGCGTTCTTCACGAGCGAGTTCAGCTACAACTACACCCAGCTCTTCGCGGCGCTTGCCATCGTGATTCTGCCGGGCATCATCCTCTACGCGCTCGCGCAGGAGAAGGTGCAGGCGAGTGTCGCCGCAACCGGCGTCAAGGGATAGGCGCCACCGTTTGTTTTGACCGGCTCCCCC
>CAJLVH010000009.1 GCA_905210055.1 uncultured Enorma sp.
GCCGCGGCAGCTGCGCACGGCGTCGGCGGCTGGGAGGATACCCATGCCTGCTTCGCGTTCCCCGCTCGGCGTGGGGAACAGTCCGAAGACCGCGGTGATGCTTTTGCTGGGAATCATGAGGTTCGACGGCGCGAGTGTGATGCCGAGCGACCGCCGAGCATCGAGCGCGTCGAGGAGGCTCCGCTGCGCATCGAGCGGCAAGTCGCCATAACCGCAGGAGAAGCGCCAGTTACCTGCAAGGCCGTATGCGGCGGCATCGTGCTTGAGCTTGCGATCGAGGGCTTCGGCCGCCTCTTCGACCAGTGCCGAGCACGCTGCATCGTAGAGCGTTGCATCAAGCGGCTGCTGACTGCTCAAGACCCGCAGGTGTCGCTCGCTTTCCATACCGAGCGTCACGGCGAAGACGGCCGCCGCATGCGCGTCCTTGAGGTGCCGGTAGATATCGCGTCCGGTGAGCACGACCGTGGTGTCCGCAAGGCGGATGCAGGGGTTTCCGTCATCGTCTGCGCCCAGCGCTTCGATGCCGAAGAAGGCACCCGTGCCGCGAGGTGCAAGGTTTCGCCTTGCCTCCTCGATCGCCGCGTCGATGCGCTCGACAAGTTCTGCTTCGAGCTCCTGACCGCTATACCCCAGGTACCGAAGTACTTCTGCGCGCTCAAGACGCAACGATCCTGCATCCGCGCGCCACGGACGCGGAGTGCCGAGGGGAGGCGTCGCGCCCTCCTTCACAGCCATGCTCACGAAAGCGCCTCCACGGCGGCGCGTGCCACGGACGGGCGGTTCATGGTGTAGACGTGGAGTCCGTCGACACCGTGGTCGCGCAGGTCGATAAGTTGGCGGCAGGCATAGTCGATACCCGCACGTACCAGGCTCTCTGGATCGTCCTCGTATTTCGCGAGGAGCTTGATGACGGGGGAGGGGAGCGACGCGCCGCACATGAAGACCATGCGGCTGATTTGCGTTCGGCTCATGAACGGCATGATGCCGCAGGTGATGGGCGCCGTGATGCCGGCTTTTTCGGCAAGGTCGAGGAAGCGGTAGCACACCTCGTTATCGAAGAAGAGCTGGGTCACAAAGAAGCTCGCGCCGGCGTCCTGCTTGAGCTTGAGGTGCGCCACGCTCGTGGCGAGATCGTCGCATTCGATGTGGCCTTCCGGGTAGGCGGCACCGCCCACGCAGAAGCCTGCCTCGACAAGCGCCGGGATGATCTCGCTGGCATAAGAGAAATCGCTTGGCGCGCCGTAAGCGGGGCTATCGGGCGTGGGGCGGTCCCCACGCAGGGCGAGCACGTTTTCCACGCCGGCGGTACGGTAGTCTTCGATGCGCTGCATGAGCTGTTCACGCGTGAGCGACATGCAGGTAAGGTGCGCCACGGAGCTTACGTTGAACTCCTCTTCAATCATGTGCGCGATCGCCGCGGTCTGGCCGAAGTTCCCGCCGCCGCCCGCCGAGCAGGTCACGCTGATGAAATCGGGCGCGAGCTCGCAGAGGGCGCCAGCGGCCTCGCGGGCGCGGTCGAGCGTGAGCTCGCCCTTGGGCGGGAACATCTCGAACGAGACCGGCGTGCGTCCTGCGGTTTTCGCGTGGGCGAATATGTCGTCAATGCGCATGACGTACCTCCAGGATATGTGCGAGCGCGAGCGGAACTGGTGCCGAGCGCTCGGTTCGGCAATCGTATCCTGTGATGATACCGTGCGCAGGTCGACATGTCAGGCGTAGAGTCATCCCGTAACAAGGTGGCTTGTTTCCCGCTGGAAATCCGGGCAGGAAATTACGCGTACTCATTCAGGGTATCGGGATCATACGCCTTTTCCTAGCCGTATTGTTCAGGGCGAGGCAGGTGGGGCGCCTCGTGTTCGCAGGACACCGACTGCTCGTTGCCATGCGGTTCGCGTCACCGCCCGAGCGCTTGGGCAACCTCGACGGCGCAGGCCATGGCATCTGCGATGGCGGAGACGACAAGCGAGGCACCGGTACGGGAATCACCGCAGGTGAAGATAGGTGTCGAAGATACTTCTGCTTCGCGCACCTCCCATTCGCCCTCTGCGGCGGCCCTCTCCGAAACGCAGCGATGCGAGCCCGCCAACGTGCGCGGCAGCGGTCTGCCGTCACCCATCGCGGGGAACGAGGCGCCAAATGCATCGAACACTGCGCGCTCTGCGCCGGTAAACCCGCAGGCGATGAGTACGAGCTGTGCGGGAAGCACGCGTTCCGTTTCCTCGAGGCGCATCGGCGCGCCCGTTTCCCATGAGACGTCCGCCACGCGCACACCGCTCACTGCGTCCGACGTGTCGGTCTCGAACGCAACGGTGTCACAGCTCCAGGAACGCATCTCCTCGCCCATGAGCGCGATCGCTTCCTGCTGGCCGTAATCGGTCTTTTTGATGTTCGGCCATTCCGGCCAGGGGTTGCCGGGCCGTCGCTCAACGGGAGGCTCGGGGAGTACTTCGAGCTGCCGAACGCTTCGCGCTCCTTGGCGCACTGCGGTGGCAAGGCAGTCGTTGCCCGTGTCGCCACCGCCGATAACCACCACGTCTCGGCCGTTGGCGGAGATGCGCGGCTCGCGGCCATCGAGGAGCGCCTCCGTCTCTTCTGCCAGGTAATCAACCGCGAGTGCGACGCCCGCGGCATCTGCACGGGGAACGTCGAGTGTCCGCGCCTCCCGCGCGCCGCAGGCGAGCACCACCGCGTCCGCCTCGCAGGTAAGCGATTTCGCCACCGCCGGGTCGCTCGCATCGACACCGAGCCTGAACTCGATACCGAGTTCCTGCATAAGCGCAACGCGCCGCTCGACCACGGATTTCTCGAGTTTCATGTTGGGGATGCCGTAGGTGAGCAGACCTCCCGCGCGGTCATCGCGCTCGACGACCGTTACGCGGTGGCCACGGCGCGCGAGTTCCCAGGCGCAGGCGAGGCCGGCTGGGCCAGAGCCTATCCCCGCGACATGCGGCGCGTCTGCCGCGGCGAGCGCGAAGCGCGCGGGTCCGCCGTGTGCCCACTCCCAGTCCGAGATGGCGCGTTCCGTGTCATGGATCGCGGTGGGTTCGCCTTCGACGGAGCCCAAGTTGCACGCGGCTTCGCACAGCGCCGGGCACACGCGGCTCGTGAATTCGGGCAGCGGGCTCGTGAGCGCGAGCCTGGATGCCGCCTCGCGCATGCGTCCGCGCCAGACGAGGTCGTTCCACTCGGGGATGAGATTATGCAGCGGGCAGCCACTCGGGTGTGCGTTTCCAAACGAGATTCCCGCCTGGCAGAATGCTACGCCGCACATCATGCAGCGGCTCGCCTGCTCGCGCCGTGCGTCTGCGTCGAGTTCGATATACAGCGGATCGAAGTCCCGCGTGCGCTCGGCGACCGACCGAAGCTTATGGGTTGCGCGTCCGATTTCCAAAAACGCTCCCGGCCTTCCCATCGTTATCGCGCTCCCTTCGCGCCTGCGCCGACCGTAGTGCCTGCGCCCTTGCCCGTTGCTTGTTCGAACGCCCGCTCAAGCGCCTGTTCATGCGTGAACCCGGCGCGCTCGGTCTCTTCGATCACCGCTTGCATGCGCTCGTATGCCTCGGGCACCACTTTCACGAAGTGCTTCGCGATGTCGTCGAAACGGTAGAGCATCTTGATGCCGCGTGGGCTCTGCGTAGCGCGAGCGTGCTCTTCGATGAGGCGGCGAATCTGCGCAAACTCGCGATCCGTGGGACGTCTGAGCTCGACGGAGTCTCCGTTCACACGGCGCGCGAGCGTACCGAACTCGTCGTATACATACGCGACGCCGCCTGTCATGCCGGCGGCGAAGTTCGCCCCCACCTCGCCGAGCACGAGCACGCAGCCGCCGGTCATATACTCGCAGCCGCAGGTGCCCACGCCCTCCACGACGAGCGTCGCGCCGGAATTGCGCACGGCGAACCGTTGTCCGGCAAGACCGTTCACATAGCCTTTTCCGCTTGTCGCGCCGAAGAAGGCGACGTTGCCCACCACGATGTTCTCGTCGAACTTGAAGCTTGCCGACGCGGGCGGGCGCACGGAAAGCGTGCCGCCCGAAAGCCCCTTGCCGAAGTAGTCGTTCGCGTCGCCCGCGACATTCAGCTGGATGCCGCGCGGTAGGAACGCGCCGAAGCTCTGCCCGGCGGATCCGTCGCAGTCGATGATGATGGAGCCATCGGGCAAGCCATCGGGATGGTGTGCGGTCACGGCATGGCCGAGCATCGTGCCCACGCAGCGATCGACGTTATCGATGTCCACATGGAAACGGGCGCGGGTGAGCGTGCGCCGCGCCTCGCGGGTGAGGGGGATGAAGAGCGCGGCATCGAGTGTGCGTTCGAGTTCGACGTCTGCCGCCATGCGGGGCAGATAGTGCCGTTCGTCCGCCCCGTCGATATGGGCGCCGAATTCGCAGGTGCTTGGCGCGAGCACGGGTGCAAGGTCGATACGTCCCGCCTTCCAGCTCGCAGGCGTCTCGACCTGCCGCAGGTATTCGGGGTGCCCCACCATCTCTTCCACGGTGCGGAAGCCCAGGCGTGCCATGACGCGTCGCAGTTGTTCTGCCACGAAGAGCATGAAGCGTTCAACATGCTCGGGCTTGCCGACGAAGTGCCCGCGCAGGCGGCAGTTCTGCGTGGCGATGCCCGCAGGGCAGGTGTCTTGGTGGCAATCGCGCTGCATGAGGCAGCCCATTGCGATGAGCGGCATCGTGGCGAAGCCGAATTCCTCGGCACCAAGAAGGCATGCGACTGCGACATCTGTGCCGTCCATGAGCTTGCCGTCGGCCTCGAGCACCACGCGTGAGCGCAGGCCGTTTCTCACGAGCGTCTGCTGCGTCTCTGCCAGACCAAGCTCCAAGGGCAACCCGGCGTGCCAGATCGAGTCGCGCGGCGCCGCGCCGGACCCGCCGTTGTGGCCGGAGATGAGGATCTTGTTTGCCGCCCCCTTAGCCACGCCGGTCGCGATGGTACCCACGCCCGCCTCGGAGACGAGCTTCACGCTCACGCGCGCTCCAGGGTTCGCGCACTTGAGATCGTAGATGAGCTCCGCCAAATCCTCGATGGAGTAGATGTCGTGATGTGGCGGCGGCGAGATGAGCCCGATGCCCGGGGTGGAGTGGCGGACCTCGGCGACCCAAGGGTAGACCTTCTTACCGGGCAGGTGGCCGCCTTCGCCGGGCTTCGCACCCTGCGCCATCTTGATCTGGATCTCGGTCGCGGAGGCAAGATAGCGGCTCGTCACGCCGAAGCGCCCGCTCGCAACCTGTTTGATCGCGGAATTCACCGAGTCGCCGTTTGCAAGCGGCGTCTCGCGCCGCGGATCCTCGCCGCCCTCGCCGGAATTCGACCGCCCCTGCAGGCGGTTCATGGCGATCGCCATGCACTCGTGCGCTTCCTTCGAGATGGAGCCGAAGCTCATCGCGCCGGTGTTGAAGCGCGTGACGATGCTGCGCGCGTCTTCGACCTCCTCAAGCGGGATGGGCGTGGCACGATCGCTATCGAAATCGAGGAGGTCGCGCAGGCGGACGGCGCGCCCTTCGCGGCGAATGTGCTCGCTGTAGGCGAGGAAGTCGTCGAAGCTATCGGTGCGCACGGAGCGTTGGAGCAGGTAGATAGCTTGAGGATCGATGAGATGCTCCTCACCGCCCTGCGGCCGCCACTTCGTGAGGCCAAGGCTCGGCAGCTCGCTAGGCGCAGGCGAGTGCTGCCAAGCGCAGGCGGCATCGAATCGCTCGTTGAGCTCGCGTTCAATATCGCGCACGTCGAGACCGCCCACGCGCGAGACCGTGCCGGTGAAGTACCGATCCACGAATACGGGCGCGAGCCCCACCGCCTCGAAGATCTGGGCGGAATGGTAGCTCTGAGCGGTAGAGATGCCCATCTTCGACATGATGGAGACCATGCCGGCAACGAGCGCCCGGTTGTAGTTTGCAATTCCCTCGGCGGCGGTGAGCGCATCGCCATCCTTGCCGGTAAGGCGTGCGTTCGAGGCAAGCTCCTCGATAGCTCGGTGCGCGGTGGAGGGGAAGATGCCGCTCGCCGAATATGCCACGAGTGCGGAGACGTCGTGCGCGCTCACGGCGTCCCCCGCATCGACGATGAGGTCGGCGAACGTGCGCAGGCCAACGTTCATGAGGTGGTTATGCACCGCTCCCACGGCGAGAAGCGAGGGGATGGGTACTTCGCCTTCGCCGGCGCGGTTTGAAAGCGCGATGATGTTCGCTCCGTCGCGCACCGCCTCTTCGACCGCGTGTACGAGCGCATCGAGCGCGCGCTCGAGGCCATCGGTGTCGGTGCGCGGGTAGGCGGCGTTGAAGCGGCGCGTCTTGAAGCCGGTGCGGTCAACGTCGCAGATGGCTCGGAACTCCTGCTCGGTGAGCACGGGCGTCTCGAGGCGGATGAGCCGGCACGCGCCGCGGGAGTCTTCGAGCAGGTTGCCGTGATTACCAAGATAGAGAATCGTCGATGTGACCATGCGCTCGCGCAGCGCGTCGATGGGTGGGTTTGTGACCTGCGCGAAGAGCTGATAGAAGTAGTCGAAGAACGACCGTGGTTTGGCGGAGAAGCAGGCGAGCGGGGCGTCGATGCCCATCGAGGCGAGCGGTGTGGAGCCGGTTTGCGCCATGGGCGCGATCACCTCGTCCACATCGTCCCAGGTAAGGCCGAGTTTCATAGCGTCCTGGGTGAAGGGCGCCGCCGCGTCCGTTTCGGAGGGTGCGCTTCCGGCAGGACTTTGAGCATCTTGCTGTGCGAGGTCGGCCAGCGTGAGCGTCTCGTCTGCAATCCACGCTTCGAAGGGTTTGAGCTTCGCAAACGAGCGGCGGATCTCCTCATTTTTGCGAATGTGCCCGGCAGCGAGGTCGATCTCGATCATCTCACCCGGACCCAGGCAGCCGCATTCGAGCACGTTAGCCGGATCGACCTCGATGGTGCCGACCTCGCTCGAAAGCAGGAAGCGGTCGTCGCGGGTCACGTAGTAGCGCGCGGGGCGCAGACCGTTGCGGTCGAGCGCTGCGCCGAGCGTGCGCCCATCGGTGAACGCGATCGCCGCCGGCCCGTCCCACGGCTCCATGAGCATAGACTGGTACGCGTCGTAGGCGCGCCGTTCGCTCGACAGCTCTTCGTTGAGATCCCACGGCTCGGGGATGAGGAGCGAGACCGTTCGCGTCATGCTGCGTCCGTTCATCACGAGGAACTCGAATACGTTATCGAGGATGGCGGAATCCGACCCCTCTCGGTTGATGATGGGCAGCACGCGCTCAAGGTCGTGCTGGAACACGGGGGAGTACAGGTTGGGCTCGCGCGCACGGATCCAGTTCACGTTGCCCTTCAGGGTGTTGATCTCGCCGTTGTGGATGAGGTAACGGTTGGGATGCGCGCGCTCCCAACTGGGGGTCGTATTCGTGGAGTAGCGCGAGTGCACGAGCGCCACGGCGGTCTTCACGGCGGCGTCGGCGAGGTCGGGGTAGAAGCCGCGCATCTGCGTGGCGACGAGCATGCCCTTGTAGACGATCGTGCGCGCGCTCATGCTGCATATATAGAAGATCTTGCCGTCGAGCGCATGCTCGGCATCGGCTCGTTTCTCGATGGTACGGCGGCACAGGTAGAGACGGCGTTCGAAGTCATCGCCGGCATCGACATCACTCGGCCGCTTTAAAAACGCCTGCAGGATGGTAGGCATGCAGGCGCGTGCCGTCGTTCCCAGGTCATGAGGGTCGGTTGGCACGGCGCGCCAGAAGAGCACGGGCACGCCCGCCTCGGCGCAGCCATCCTCGAAGACGCGGCGCGCATCGGCCACGCCGTGGTCATCACGAGGGAAGAAAAGCATGGCCACGCCATAATCGCCCTCGTCGGGCAAAAGATGGCCGCAACGTTGCGCTTCCTTGCGGAAGAAGTGGTGCGGTACCTGGAAGAGGATGCCCGCGCCGTCGCCGGTGTTGCGTTCGAGCCCCTTGCCGCCGCGATGCTCGAGGTTCACGAGGACGGAGAGGGCATCGTCGAGAATCTGGTGGCTGCGCGTGCCGTCGATGGCGGCGAGCGCACCGATTCCGCAGGCGTCGTGCTCGAACTCCGAGCGGTACAGCGTGGGTTGGCTCATGGTGACTCCTTCTGAGCATATGGATGGGGGCGAGCTGTTCCGTTCGCCGCCCCGTTGAAATCCGAGCAGGAACTGGCATGTGATCGCCTCGAATGAAGAAAAACCCATGCCAGTTCCCGCCTGGATTCGTTCGAAGAACGTGGACAGGATGCCGACGCAGGCCAGTCGAGATGCCGCGGCGCCCGGATTGGGGCGCTAAGGCGAGCGCTGGTGAGCGGCAGGCGCCGCCATCGTAGGCGCGCCACGTTGCCGTGGGTTTGCAGGCACGTTTCGATTGGATTACGTTTTCGACAACATATGACGACGCTCGCTCGACGCGTTCGCTGTGCCGCAAGGAAATTTGCTTGGTAGCGGGGGATTTGCTGCCTCGCTCGCGTGGTTTTCGCGAATTGCCACCTCTCGCAGGCGCGCATTTCGTCGCGTTGCGGTACCCTCGAAGATGTTTTTCAGCAGTAACTCGCGCTTAACGACCTCGCAACACAAGACGGCTAACCTGCTTGGTGTTCGCGGACCAGAACCGAACCGACGCATCGATACGCGTCAAGCGAAGGGAGCGTAAGCATGGCAAGTCTTACCGACCGCTTCGGAACCATGGTGTTCTCCGAAAGCGTCATGAAGGACTATCTTCCCAAGGATGTCTACAAAACTCTGCTCGCAACGATCGAGGAGGGCGAGCCCATCAACCTTGACGTGGCGAACGCCGTCGCGCACGCCATGAAGACGTGGGCGCTCGAGCATGGCGCCACGCACTATGCGCATTGGTTCCAGCCGCTCTCCGGCATCACGAGCGAGAAGCACGACAGCTTCCTCGAGCCTGTGGGCGACGGTACCGCCCTCACGAAGTTCACGGGCAAGGCGCTCATTCAGGGCGAGCCGGATGCCTCGAGCTTCCCGAACGGCGGCCTTCGCGCCACGTTCGAGGCGCGCGGCTACACGGCGTGGGATCCCACGAGCCCGGCCTTCATCAAGGACGAGGTGCTCTGCATCCCCACGGCGTTCTGCGGCTACAACGGCGAGGCGCTCGACAAGAAGACCCCGCTGCTGCGCTCTATGACGGCGCTCGACCGCGAGGCCAAGCGCGTGCTCGCGCTCTTCGGCAAGTATCCGAAGCGCGTGGTGCCGAGCATCGGCCTCGAGCAGGAGTACTTCCTCATCAAGAAGGACGCGTACCGCAAGCGCCGCGACCTGGTCATCACCGGCCGCACGCTCTTCGGTGCCCCGCCCTGCAAGGGCCAGGAGCTCGAGGAGCACTACTTCGGCGCCATCCGTCCCAGCGTGTCCAAGTACATGAAGGCGCTCGATGACGATCTCTGGGCGCTCGGCATTCCCGCGAAGACGAAGCACAACGAGGTCGCGCCCTGCCAGCACGAGCTCGCGCCCGTCTACACCGAGCTCAACAAGGGCATCGACAACAACATGCTTGTCATGGAGAAGATGAAGCTCGTCGCTACGAACTTCGACCTCACCTGCCTCTTGCACGAGAAGCCGTTCGAGGGCATCAACGGTAGCGGCAAGCACAACAACTGGTCGATTTCCGCAGGCAAGGAGAACCTGCTCGATCCTGGCGATACCCCGCTCGAGAACCTGCAGTTCGTGGTCTTCCTCACCTCTGTGATCGAAGCGGTCGACAAGTACCAGGGGCTTTTGCGCATGTCCGTCGCGAGCTGCGGCAACGATCACCGTTTGGGCGCGAACGAGGCGCCGCCGGCAATCATCTCGATCTTTTTGGGTGACCAGCTCACCGAGGTCGTGCAGAAGATTATGGACGGCAAGGCGAGCGTCCATGCCACGCATGGCGTGCTCGATCTGGGCGCGGACGTGCTGCCCAACCTCGAGCAGGACAATACGGATCGCAACCGCACCTCCCCCTTCGCCTTCACGGGTAACAAGTTCGAGTTCCGTGCCGTGGGCTCCGAACAGAACGCGAGCGACGCGAACCTCGTGCTCAACACCGCTGTGGCCGAGACGCTCAAGGAATTCGCCGATGCACTCGAAGGCACGTCTGAGGACGATTTTGCAGCCGCCGCGCTCGAGTACTGCAAAAAGACGCTCAACGATCACCGCCGCATCCTGTTCTCGGGCGATGGCTACTCCGATGCCTGGCCGGTTGAGGCCGAAAAGCGCGGCCTTTTGAACCTGCGCACCACGGCCGACGCCCTGCCGCAGATGGTCGCCCCCGAAAGCCTGGCGCTGTGGGAGAACATGGGCGTGCTTTCCGAGACCGAGGCGTTCAGCCGCTACGAGGTGAAGCTCGAGAAGTACAACAAGCTCATGAACATCGAGGCCACGACGATGATTCGCGAGGCACGCCGCACCTACCGTCCGGCGATCAGCGCCTACGCGACGAAGGTCGCCAAGGGCTTGGAGACCATCCGCGCCGCAGGTGCCGAGGCAGCCATGACGTGCGAGCAGAACACGCTCAACAAGCTGTGCGCGGGAATCACCGAGATCAACGAGTCCATCAAGGCGCTCGATGCGGTGCATGTGGCAGCCGAGGCCATCGTGGACTCGCAGGAGCAGGCGAACTGCTACGCGCATGAAGTCGCGCCCGCGATGGAGCGCCTGCGCACCGCCGTGGATGCCATGGAGGAGATCGTCGCCGCCGATTACTGGCCGGTGCCCACCTACGACGACATCCTGTTCTACGTGTAGGCTCGACTCGTCAGCCCGCTTGACCGAAGCGATCTCCGCGCGCGCCGCGCTAAAAATTGCCGAAACCGTCACGAAGCAACCTCACATCCTTGCTTCGTGGCGGTTTCGGCATTTTTTAGCACGATGCGAAGGGAGCAAGAATGGGATGATCCTACCGGGCGGGCTGGCAGATTCGGCGACTTATTCCATCATGCCGGCAAGCGTGTCGATGAACGTTTCGCGGTCGTGGCAGGCAGCGAGGGCAGTCACATGGGTGGGCTCGATGAGCACGGAGATGAGCGGGTCGAAGATCTCGTTCAGGATGGCGCGCTCGTGCAGGCTGAAGGAAAGCATAAGGACAAGGCTCACGCTCGAGCCGGCCCAGTCGAGTGGAGCGGACGGAACAAGAACGGCGATGCCGCTTCGCTCGGCGTGCGGCTTGAGCGCATGGGGCACTGCGACGCAGCCGAACGCGGTGGCCGAGAGGTTTTCGCGCTCCCATATTTCGCCAGCGTAGCCGGGTTGCACGAAGTCATTGCGCTCAAGCGTTTCGGCAAGGACGTCGATCGCCTGCTCGCGCGAGCTCGCCCGTGCATCGCGTGCCTCGAATAGCTCGGGCGTGATGAGCGCCTCGAGCTGCTCGCGGAAGCGAACGCGCCGCTTCTCGTGCTGGATGCGCGAAACAAGGGCGCGGATATGCCCGACATCGGAAGGTTTCGGCGCGATGCCAATGCGGTACACGGGAACTTCCGGAACATCGTTGAGCGGCGCGGACGCCAGGATGAGCTCGACGTCGGGGGTGCGCGAAAGCTCCTCGGGCGAGGTTGCGACGTCGCAGATGAGCACGTCGTCGGGGAAGTTGCGCTCGACGAAGCGCTGCAGGTTCTTATCGATGTTGTAGTAGGCGGGGCAGAACAGCACGCATTTCACGCGGGCGGCGAGCTGTCGCTGCGCCTCGAGCGCGCTTCCCAGGTGGAACGCGATGTAGGCGATTTCGTCATCGTTGATGGTAAACCCGGTTTCGGCGGCGATGATGCTCGCGCAGTAGACGCCGCTGTCGTAGAGCAGGGGGCAGGTGGCGCGAATCTCCTCCGTAAGCGGGTTTCGCGAGAACGACTTTTGATCTGCGCGGGCGAGCAGGTTTTTGATGTGCAGGGCGAAGCGAGCGTAGAACTCGCGCTCCGAGAGGTTGATGAAGTAATAGGATTCGATGCCACCAATAAGCCTATTCACCAGCGCAAGACAGTCTTTTCCTACGATCTGCTCGAGCTCTTCGTCCGATTGCGCATCTCCCACGATATGCGTCGTGCGCGTCGAGAGCAGGAGCGCAAGCTCCTGGCGTTCGCTCGATGCGAAGGGTACGCAGAAGTCTTCGCTGAGGTTTTCCGCGATCTCATCCGCCATGGCGAGGTCGTGCGCCTGGATGATCGCCGCGGCCGGTTTGTCCGGGCTCTCCACATGCGAGGCCTTGCTGTTGCGTATGCGGTCGATGGCGATGGCGATGTGCAGCACGATGTTGACGAGCGAGTAGCCGTTCACGAAGAAGCGATGCTTGTCGAGCGTATCGATGACGGTCTCGCGGATTCGGGCGGCGTCGATATCGGGGAACGCATGCTGGATGGTGGCGACATCGAGGAAGGACGCCGAAGCTTCGTCGTAGAGGAGCTCGCCCAAGACGCGCCGCTTGTTCTTCTCCGTCCCATGGACCGAGAGATGCCCGTCTGCCTGCACGAGCGTGAGATCGAACGGGGCGAGATGCCGGCGCGCGCGGGAAAGCACGGCGTTCATGGTCGACGTCGAGACGAAGAGCTCTTCCGCGAGGTCTGCGGTGGAGAGGGGGACGGGGCTGCGCAGCACGCGGTTCACCAGGTAGGCGCTTCGCTCCGCATTCGTTTGCGGAATGCTCGCGTGCGCCGCCTCGAGGCTCTCGCGGTCGAGGAGGTTCCGAGCGGCATCGATGCGGTACCAGTAGCCCTTCCGGCTCGATTCGATGCACGTCATGCCCGCTTGCCGGTTTATGGAGTGAACGTAGGAGCGAACGGTGCGCTCGGAGACCCCCACCGCAGCGGCGAGCTCGACCGCCGTGATGGGCTCTGTGCGCTCCAAGATGATGTGGAGAACCTTGCGTTCGTTTTCCTTCACCGCGTGTCCCTCGGTCTTCTGCCTGCCATGTGGCCGGCACTACATCCTCTCTAGGCAATTATGCACCATTGCAGGGCGTTGCAGGCTAACCCTGCAAAGATTCGGTCGACGTCCCGTTTTCCGCGTGGTTCTATAACCATGTCGTGCTGTCATGCCTCGAATGCTCGGGGCGGAACAAGAAGGGAGAGCCGATGAAGAAGCTGAACGTGCTGCTCGTATGCGGATCGGGGGCGAGCTCGGGCTTCATGGCCGCCAACATCCGCAAGGCGGCGAGCGCGCGCGGTCTGGACGTGAGCGTCGTGGCGCGCAGTGAGTCCGAGATCGAGAGCTACATCGACGACATCGATGTGCTCATGGCGGGCCCGCATCTCGCCTACATCATGGACGAGATCGACGAGTACGCCGAGGAGAACCCCGACCTCAAGGTCATCCTCATGCGCGGGGACTACTACTCCAAGCTCGATGGCGAGGCCGCTCTCGACCACATGCTCGAGGAGCTCGGCGAAAAGTAACGCCGACCTCCGCGACCAGGTATCGCACGGCGGGCGCATCCGCCGGCTTACGAAAGGAATTGATTCATGGGCTTCATGAATTGGCTGGAAAACAGCTTCGCACCCAAGATGAATGCGATCAGCCGCAACGTCTGGGTCACCGCTATCAAAGACACCATGCTCCAGATCCTGCCGTTCATCTTCGTCGGCTCCATCTTCTGCGTGGGCACCATCGTCGAGACGTACGTGACGCTGCCGTTCTCGTTCTGGACGCCGTTCGGTTGGACGATGGGCCTTCTGTCCCTCTTCGTGTCCTTCCTGCTTCCGCTCAACTTCTGCGAGCGCAAGAGGCTCCGCAAGACGCGTCTCGTGGCTGCCTGCTGCGGCGTGTCCTGCTTCCTCATCTCCATCACCCCGCAGGTCATGATCGACGGCACCGTGGGCTTCGGCTCCTCCGCGCTGGGTGCCGGCGGCATGTTCTGCGCCATGATCACCGGTGTGATCGTGTGCATCGTGTTCAACCTCTTCGGTAAGTTCACCTTCTTCAAGGAGGACAGCGTCATCCCCGACTTCGTGCGCCAGTGGTTCGACGCCCTCCTGCCCATTACGATCGTTGTCTTCGGCATGTTCTTCGTCGTCCAGGTGCTCAACGTCAACCTGTACGCGCTCGTCGTGAGCATCTTCATGCCGCTCTCCAACGTGCTCAACACCTGGTGGGGCATGAGCCTCTTCTGGTTCATCACCTGCTTCATCTACTCCATGGGCATCTCCGGCTGGGTGCTTTCGTCCATTCAGACGCCTGTCCAGATGGCCACTATCGCGGCGAACCTCGAGCTCATCGCGCTCGGCACCGCCACCCCCGACAACCTGGGCATCTTCAACTACACCCTCATGTTCTGCACCTACATGTGGTGGGGTGGCATCGGCTCGACCATGCCGCTCGTCATCATGATGCTCTTCTCGAAGGCCAAGGAGCTCAAGGCGCTCGGCCGCGCCTGCATCGCCCCCGCGATCTTCAACATCAACGAGCCCGTCGTGTTCGGTGCCATCGCCTGGCGTCCCGTCATGATGGTCGCCATGTGGCTCCAGGGCATCCTCATCCCGCTCTTCACCTACCTGGGCGTGAAGGTGCTCCAGATCGCGCCGTTCAACAACATCCAGTTCGACCTGTGGTACTGCCCGTACCCCATCGGCACCTGGATCTCCACGCAGTCCATCATGGCCGTGCTGTTCGTGATCGCGTCCTTCGTGGTGTCCGGCCTCATCTGGTACCCGTTCTTCAAGACGTATGAGAAGCAGCTCATCGCCGAAGAGGCCGAGGCTGAGGCAGAGGCCGAGGCCAAGGCCGCCAAGAAGGCCGCCCGCATCGAGGCCGCCGAGGCGTAAGCTTCACCATCGCGCCGGGTGCCGCCCCACGCTGCACCCGGTACCCAACTCATACCGAGAAGGAGGTATCCATGGACGAGAAGACCGTTCAGAGCGCGATGGAGATCATCCTGAACGCCGGCGACGCGCGCCTTAAGAACAAGGAGGCGCTCGAGGCCGTGGCACAGGGCGACCTGGCCGCCGCGCGCGAGAAGATGGCCGAAGCCCATGCCAAGATCACCGAGGCGCATCGCGTGCAGACCGATGCGATCCAGGGTGAGGCTGCGGGCGAGAAGATGGAGTATTCGCTCCTCTTCACGCACGCTCAGGACACGCTCATGACCATCAACAGCGAGATCACCATCACCAAGCAGCTCGTGAATGTGTTCGAGGCGTACGATGCGCGCCTTGCCGCTCTCGAGGCGAAGCTCGCGTAAGAGCCGCCCATGATAATTTGGTGTCAGACACCTTTTTATCATTTGCTGCATGACACGACGAAAGGATCGCAGCATATGCTTACGGTTCCCAAAGGGTTCCCGAGCGACTTCCTGTGGGGCGGCGCGGTTGCCGCGAACCAGTGCGAAGGCGCTTGGGACGTTGACGGCAAGGGTCCGAGCGTCGCCGACATCAACGAGTTCTACGACAACATTGCGGTCGACAAGAAGGAGAACGGCGAGATCACCGCGGAGTATGTGCGCGGCGCCCTCGCGGCTGGTCCGGAGCGCATCTTCCCCAAGCGCAACGCCATCGACTTCTATCACACCTATCCCGAGGATCTGAAGCTCCTCGCGGATTTGGGGCTCAAGACGTTCCGCACGTCGATCGATTGGGCGCGCATCTTCCCCAACGGCGACGACGCCGAGCCCAACGAGGCAGGCCTCGCGTTTTACGACCGCCTCTTCGACGAGATCCGCGCGAACGGCATGGAGCCGCTCGTCACCATCTCGCACTACGAGATGCCCATCAACCTTACGCTCAACTACACCGGTTGGTATTCGCGCGAGGTCATCGACTTCTTCGTGCGCTACTGCCAGGTCGTGTTCGATCGTTTTGCCAGCAAGGTGAAGTACTGGGTCGTCGTGAACCAAGTGAACTTCGTGGCGCTCGAGAGCTTCAACCACCTGGGCGTGGCGGCCGATAAGGTCGACGACCTGCTCTCCGCTAAGTATCAGGCCGTCCATCACGAGCTCCTCGCTATGGCGAAGGCGACGAAGTACGCGCACGAGCACCATCCCGGTCTCCAGATCGGTGTCATGGTGGGCGGCAGCCTTGCGTATCCCGCGTCGAGCAAGCCCGCCGACGTGCTCGCTACGATGCGCCACAACCAGATGGAGTGCTTCTGCACGGACATCCTGCTGCGCGGCACGTACCCCGGCTACGCCACGCGCTTCTTCGAGGACTTCGGCATCCATGTCGAGGTCTCGGACGAGGACCTGGCCGTGTGGGCTGATCCCGCCGCGCTCGGTGACTTCTTCGCCATGTCGTACTACTACACCGAGATGGTGACGGTCGAGGGCTTCGCCAAGAACAACCGCGGGACGCGCAACCCCGAGCTCGAAGCGAGCCCGTGGGGCTGGACCGTTGACCCGCAGGGCTTCCGCTTCATGCTCAACGAGTATTACGACCGGTATCAGAAGCCCGTTTACATTCTGGAGAACGGCCTGGGCGCGTACGACAAGGTCGAGGAAGACGGATCGATCCACGATACGTACCGCATCGACTACCTGCGCGCGCACATCGAGCAGATGCGCGAGGCCATTAAGGACGGCGTCGATATTCGCGGCTACTACGCATGGGGTCCCATCGATATCGTGAGCTGCTCGTCCTCCGAGATGAGCAAGCGCTATGGCTTCATCTACGTCGATCTTGACGATTACGGCCAAGGTACCGGCAAGCGTTCGCTCAAGGACAGCTATGCCTGGTACCAGAAGGTCATCGCCACGAACGGCGAGGATCTGGCGTAAAGCGCACCTGATTCGCGGCGGGGCGGGCTCGCTTCGCCGCGCGCATGAAGGAGACGGTCATGTATTCAAAGGTAACGACGATCACGAACCCGAGCGGCCTGCATGCGCGCCCGGCGGCCGTGTTCGTAAAGGCAGCCTCGGACTTCGCATCGAAGGTCACCCTGCGCAAGAACGAGGACGGTGCTCCCGAGCGCGACGCGAAATCCATCCTCATGGTTATGGGCATGGGGCTCGGCGCCGGCTCCGAGGTGGAGATTTCCGCCGAGGGCGCTGACGAGCAGGAAGCGGTCGACGCGCTCGTGGCGCTCATCGAAAGCGGCTGCGGCGAGTAGTTGGCTGCGGCGAGCAATCGCAAAGCTTTGGCAAACCGACCCGGGTTCTCCCCAGGTATCCCGGGTGGTATGGCGGTAGCAGGCACGGCTCTGCTACCGCCGTTTTTATGGGTTGGTTGGGGACGGGTTCGTTCCAACCCCTTTTGGGTTGGTTGGGAACGGGTTCGTTTCAACTCATTTTGACGGCATCCCGCCGCGGCCGCTCCGTTACCGGTCGTCGCGCGAAAGCACGCAGGTGCCCTGTACCAGAACTTTTCGGATATTCTCCGGCGTGGAGAGGTAGAGGATGCGTTCGAGCTGGTCGGCGGGACGCGTGAACACGCCGTTGCCGGTGAGGTCGGCGAAGGGACGCTTGAGGTCGATGACTTGCATATCGAGCGACTGTCCAACCTCGAACGAGCCGATCGGGAGGTCGAGCGCTTCGCCGCCGCCCTTCGTGGCAAGGTAAAGCGCCTCGGCGGCGGAAACGCGCGAGGGCTCGTTCGCACCGCGCCGTTCGCTCGGCACGCGGGCATCCACACCGTCCTCCAAGATACGCGAGGCCATGACCGCCATGCGAATGTTGTCGTAGAGGCTCGGTGAGAATCCGCCGGAGATGTCGGTGCCCAGGCCGATATGCACGCCTTGGCCGTGGATGCGCCGCACCGGGCATACCGCATTGCCGAAGTACGCGTTTGAAATGGGACAATGTGCGAGCGCAGTACCGGTGGTGCGGAAGATCTCCGCCTCGCCGTCGAGCAGGAACGTGCCGTGTGCCATGACTGCCTTGCGCTTCAAAAGGCCGAAGTCTGCGAGCGCCTCGGCGTCGCTCTTTCCAAACCGTTCGCGGGCGACACTGCTTTGCCATTGGCTCTCGTCGCAGTGCGACTGCACGTAGGCATCGTGCGCACGGGCGATCTCGCCGAGACCGCTGAGCGCCGCCTCGGTGCAGCTGGGGATGAAGCGCGGTGTAACGGCAGGGTAGATGCCGGGGAAGCGGGGGTCGTTTGCCGCACACTTGCCGGAATGGCCTTCGATGGCTGCGATGAAACCTTCGGTTTCGGCGAGCGCCTGCTCCGTTGAGGTGTCGCGATAGAAGTCGGGGTTCGCGGACGGATCGTCCATAACGACTTTGCCCACGATGGCACGCTGGCCTATGGATGCGCATGTTTTCGCCAGCGCCTCGCTGCCGCGTACATCGGCGCTGCCGAAGTACACGCATGTAGTGGTGCCGCGCGAGAGGAGCGTTTGCACGAGATCTTGGTAGACGGGGAGCGTGAAGCTGGAGCCCAGCGAGCTGCCTCTCGCTTCGATGCCGAATTTCGCCTCGAGGGGGAACGTGCGCTCGTTGAGCCACACCTCGAGCGGTTCATCGAGGGCGATGCCCGCCTGCGGCCATTGCGGTGCATGGACGTGCAGGTCAATGAAGCCGGGGAGGGCGACTTCATCTTTGTCGAGTTCGAGGAGGTAGCCGGGTTTGCGGTCGTTCGCCTCGCGTGCCGAGCGAAGACGCTCGCGGTACGCTGGATCGACGGGCGTTGTAACGCGCTCGATGACGCCGTGGTCGTCAAGTTCGATGAGCGCCTGCTCAAGCATCTCGAACGAACCATAAGCTGGCGTATGGAAGCATGTTCCAAGAATGGCGGTCGGACGAGTCGTGCTGTCAGCGCGCGAGAAGCTGCGGTCGGCCATAGATTCCTCCCCAACGTGGTGATGCAGTGTTGGGTATCATCTTATCATCGCTAGTTGCGGCTGTTTTCTGGGCGGTCTTTTCAAGTTGGATTTCTCTGCTATACTTTCCTCTGCTGTCCCCATCGTCTAGCGGCCTAGGACGCCACCCTTTCAAGGTGGATATCGCGGGTTCGAATCCCGCTGGGGGCACCATTCGAAGGCAAGCCCGGTTCCCGCAGGGGAGCCGGGTTTTTCTGCTTAGGGCATGTAAAAGTATCCAGTAAAAGTACCTCAGGGGCTTTCTTGCGTCGCCCGATAGAGGAACCTTCGATTCGATGAGGGCGCCGAATAATGTAATAAAACCCCTGGTGTAATTTTACATGCCGCTGAAAACGGGTTGAATGGAACGCGTCCCCAATCAACCCATCTGGTCGTTTTGTTTGCCGAACGCGTCCCACAGCACGGCAACGATGCCGCAGATGAGGCCACCCACCGGCCAAGCGAGCCAGAACCACATGGCTGGCGTGCCCTCCGGCTCGAATGCATCGGGGTTGGGCGAGGCGAGCGCGGGGCCGAAGAGGAGTGCGAGCCCCACAATCGTCGCTGCGATCATGATGGCCGCGCACACAGCGCCGAGCTTGTTGTTCTTCCGCTTCAGACGGAGCAATTCCTCGCGATGCGCCTCATCGAGTTGTACGCTCATGATTTCTTCCAGCTCGAGATCCTCACCGACGCTCTTGTTGTATTCAGTGACATTCGTGCGCACGAACAGCATGCTGTAGTGGAGGATGTTCCATACGCCGAGCGCAATGAAGAACATGAGGAAGAAGAGCGCGATGTTCTCCACCGTTTCTTCAAGCATGATGAAGCATCCTATACCCGCGAAGATGAATGCGATGCCCGCGATGAGTCCTGCGGAAAAGGTCTTACGAGCACGAGCCTTATCATCTTCGGTATAGAAGTCCTCCACGTAGGGATGAGCCTTCTGGAAGGCGCTGTGCTCCATGCCGGCGGGGATGAGGAATGCGAGCCCGGCAAGGATACCGGCGAGTACGATGAGGATGAACAGGCCATCGTTGCCATTGAACTCCCCAACAGCAAAGGCGCCCTCGAAGAAGAACGCAACCGCTATGCCGAGGAAGATGGCGGCGACGCCCGTGGGCACCTTCCAAGCCATCATGCGCTGGTGCTCGTCATAGCCGCAGATATCCGAGGGCGGACCGGCGGGAACGGCAGCGACGCCGGCTTCGGGCATACGGTCGGTGAGGTCGCCTTGGACAAGGTCGTCGAGTGAGCATTCGAAGATCTGGCACATCTTGAGGAGCTTGTCCATCTCTGGGTAACTCTTCTCGGCCTCCCACTTCGTGACAGACTGGCGCGAGACGCCAAGGAGCATGGCGAGCTGCTCTTGGGTCATGTTGCGCGTGGCGCGCAGGTGCTGGAGGTTATCGCGGAAGCTCATGGTGCATCCTTTCGTGCGCGCCATTATAGCTGGCGCGGCTACGGGGACATTCAATGCCGGCACCACAGAGCTTACGGGTGCGCCGTGTCCTATTCTACCAACCAGCGGGATGCATTTTGGGCGAATTCGCTGCAACCGAAAGGCGCCCGGTAGTTGCCTTCCGCAGGTAGATGCCACATTGTTTTGAAGCGGTAAGCCTTGCGTCAAAAATGACGAGTGGCGCGGCACTCCCAAATCGAGCCAAATAAACAGTTTTCAGGGGATGTCTGAAGTAGACGCCCCTCTTTGGCTCACAAAATGCCTGTTCGCGGCCTTCCGATTTTCTCTACTACTTTGCAAGGTGCGCTAAAACTGTTCACTTGGCGCAACCTGGGTTGCGCCTGGCATCGTCTTTTGAACAACGTCCCGTCAGCGGGGCGCAATGGGGGTATGCTGTGTGTGATATCCGCCTTTGAACCGAGGAGGTTTGCCATGGAAGAGCAGAGCGTTACTCAGGTTGCATCGTCGTCGGTAAGCAAGGAGGCCGCGAAGCCCGATACCGTCATCACGGTGCCGGCAGATCCGCGTATCCCCGCGCCGGAATCTACCTCGCGCGACTTCGTGTGGGAGGGCGCGGGCGAGCGCATCGAGTACACAGCGACGGCGGGCTACATCGACGTGCGCAGCGATACGGGTTCGCTCATTGGCAAGATGTTCTCGGTCGCGTACGTGGCGAAAGTGGAGGAGGACGCCGAGCCTTCGGACGCTTCCGCTTCCGACATCCGCATCTCGCAGCGTCCCGTCACCTTCTGCTACAACGGAGGCCCTGGTAGCTCGTCGGTGCCCATCAACCTGGGCGGCATCGGCCCCGTGCGCGTGAAGACGGACGGCACGAACCACCTGAGTCTCCCGGCGACGCTCGAGGACAATCCCTACACGGTGCTCCGCCAGAGCGACCTCGTGTTCCTCGATGCGCTCGGCACCGGATATTCGGCCATCGCCGAAGGCGTCGACCCCAAGACGGTGTGGGGCATCGACGGCGATGCCGATGCGTTCTGCCGCGCGATCATCGGCTGGCTCGACGCGAACCATCGCTGGGGTTCGCCGGTCTACCTCTTCGGCGAATCGTACGGTACTATCCGCAATGCCGTGCTTATGCGGCTCTTGGGCGAGAAGTGCGTACCCGTGCGCGGCGTGGTGATGCTCTCGGCGCTTTTCGACTGGGTGCAGGTGCTGCCGGGTGAGGATCTGTACTTCCTGGGCATGCTGCCCACGTTTGCCGCTGCGGCCCGGTACTTCGGCCGCGCCGGCACGAAGGTGGACGAGGCGAAGTGGTTCGACGACGCCATGGAGTTCACGGAGGCCGTGTATGCGCCGGCACTTCTGCGCGGCGACCGCCTGCCTGCGCGCGAGAAGACGGCGGTGGCGAAGAAGATGTCGAGGCTCATCGGTCTTCCCGCCGACCTCATCGAGCGCTACAACCTGCGCATCGACCTCGATACGTTCCGTCGAAGCCTGCTGGCAGACGAAGGCCGCGTGATCGGTCGCTTGGACATGCGCTTTGCGAGCGCCGCTCCCTTGCCGCTCCAGGCGTCGACAGAGTTTTTCGCCGGAGCCGGTATGGGCGGCGGCATTCCGCGCGCATCTGCACTCGATCGGCTTCGCGGGCGCGCCCATCTATCTCACGCAGAACTATGCGGTCGTGAACCGCTCGTGGAAGTGGGATCACGAGGAGCCGGGGATTGGCGAGAGCTCGCCCGCGCCGAACGTGACGTACGACATCGCCGTGGCGCTCAAGCGCAATCCCACCATGCGCATCGCGATCTTGGGCGGACGCTACGACGCAGCGACGACGTATTGGAACGTGGTGCACGATATCTCGTGCCTGTTCTTACCTCCGGAGCTTAAGGAGCGTGTGGAGTTCAAGCTCTATAGCTGCGGACATATGGCGTATGTCGATGAACCCACGCTTGAAGCCATGGGCAAGGACATGGCGGAGTTCTACGCGAAATAGCGGAGGGTCTGCCCAGCGCATGTAGGCTAGCCCCAGCGTAAAAACCCCAGCGACTTTTTTCATTGCTCGATGCCGTTATTGAATCGAAGGCTCATTTACCAGGCAATGTAAAAAAGTCGCTGGGGTTATTTTACGCCGGGGGTCAGCTCGGCTAGAAACCGTAGCGGTGGGCGAAGTCCTCGGAGCTCTCGCGGATGCCTTCGATCGACTCTGCCCATGCTGCGAAGTCGGGGGTGTCGACGATGATGCCGTCCGCCTCCCACACCGCTTGGTGCGTGAGGTTCCATGGCTCGCGCGCAGGTGGACGAACCGGCAGGTATGGCATCATATAGGTGGGGTTGAGCAAGAAGAACGCCCCGCCCTCGCAGCGCGCAGCGAAATCTCGTAGCGCGCGCTTCGCGGGACGACGTCGACCGGTTTTGTAGAGCAGGAGCGTGCGTCCCAGCAAGAACCAGGGAGAATCGTCGACGAGTGCAGCGGCCTCGTTTGGCCGGGTGGCCTCGAGTTCGTGCGCGAACTCGAAGAATCCCTCGTCGTCCTCAAGGCGTGCCCGCACCAAGAAGACCGTTCCCTCTTGCCTGCTGGGATAGCCGGCTGCACGAAGTACGGTGCGCGCATAGCCCTCCGCCGCCCGATATCGCGCGCTTGCCAGGCAAAGCTGTGCGAGCGCCTCGAGCGTATGCAGCCAGCCGATAAACTCCGGTTCCTCCATGGTGCGCGCCGCGGCATCAGCCGAGTGCCCCTCGCGCTCCGCACGGCGCTCGAGCTCCCGTTCGTCCCAGAAATGCGGAGCCTCGTCGTCGAAGCCCTCGACGTTGCGCTGCAGGTGCTCATGAACGCGCTGCTCAAGCTTCAGCAGCTCGGTGATGCACGAATCGATGCTGATATTTGTTAGAAGCGTTCCCACGAGCGCAGCGTCGACGCAGAGCTGATCTGTCCGCGCGATCTGGGCGAACGCCTCGCGCGCCTCATCGAACAGGCGGTTTCGCTGCTGCTCGAATTCCGCATCGGGCAGCTCGTCTATGCGCTCGAGCTCTTGGATAAGGCGCTCGTGCACCTCCAGATACGAGACGAGCGCTTGTGCATGCTCGCTCGTGGCGTACTTTTCGGGTCGTTGGGGGATCTCTTCGTGCACGAGCTCGCGCGCCGCCGCCGTGAGGTCGGGATGCTCGGCCATGTAGAGCCGCTCCAAGAAGGCGGTGACATACGCACGCGCCTCCATGTCAGTTGCCGCCTAACGAATCGATACCGCGGCGCGCTCCTGCCTGCATCGAGGTGCGCTCAAGCGCAGCGGTCACGAGGTCGTGCGAGGCGATCCATACTGCCAGCCCGGCGTTCTCGGGCGCACCGACGCCTTCTTGCAACAGCGGTGTGGCTTCGCTGAGTGCGAGGATGAGCTCGTCGTCGCTTCCGGGTGAGACGTTCACGCGGCCGAAGAGGCCATCGGGGAACTCCTCCTGAAAATAAAGGGTCTCAGCGGCGGCATCGTACGAGGAGAGGATGGTGCGCAGCACGCGCGTGGCACCTGCGAAATCGAGTTCATGGTAGGCGATGGCAAGCTCGGCGATGAGTTCCCAGGCATCGGCGGATTTCTCGGCCAGATGATGGCGCCTGCGCCCGCCCGCGTGCGCACGATACGACGCAGGGTGCCCCAGGCGGAAGCGCTTGAGATCCTGGCGGGTACGCTCGAGCTTCGCGAGCGCGAGCATCGCAGTGTAGCGCACGTCGGCGGGGTCGTCTGCGGCCAGCGCGAGGCAGTCTTCCGCAGCAGAGAGCGAGAGCCGGTACTGTCCGGAGATGAGCGCGCGCGAGGAAAGGGCCGCAAGCCAGCGGATGAGCCCGCGTTTGCCGAGGTCGCGCATGTATTCCTGGCTATAGGGATCGCGAGCCTCGCGCTCGTCCCGGCGTACCGCCTCTTCCACCTCGGCGCGATGCTCGAGGAGGTACGAGACGTATTCGTCGTTCGAGGGGGAGGAGAGCGCTGCGAGCATGCGCTGCGCGTCCCAGTTCTTCGGGTCGAGCTGGCAGGCTTCGCGTAGCTGTGCCTCCGCGGCGACGGAGAGGCGATCCGCCTCGGCGTCGTTAGCGACGAAGGGCAGGCGATAGTCGATGGTCTCGGTTGCCAAGGCTACGAGATGGAACGATCGATCGGCATCGCTTGCGATGAGCTTTGCCGGATCGCGGTGGTAGTCCTCCATGCACCGGGCGATGAAGGCAGCATTCTCGAGCGGGTAGATGTGTTCGCGGTGCAGTGCTCCGAGGATGAGCCGCAGGCAGTCTTCTTGGATGGGATCGTATGCCATGTGCTCCTCCTCTCGTGCTGGATAGGGTCTCGCGGATCGCCTGGCTGGCGATGTGTGAATGGCTTAGCATAGCACAGTCGCGTGTGCATGGCGCGCAGGGCGGGTGCAGGGGCGCAGATGCTGGTATGTGACGTATAATACCAGCAGGTCAGTCTTCGAAAGTGACCAAAACTGGACGCATTTTTTCGTTTCAGCGGGGTAAAATATACGCCGGTGCGAACCTTCCCCGACGCTCCGGTGCCGGGTGCATTTCGGTCCTAACGGGGTCGATCGGCGATCCCGTGTTATATCAAGCTCGGAAGGCTTGTGTTTGGAGGCACATATGGGACGTTTTACCAACCCGCGTGACCTGTACTTCGGTGAGGGCGCCCGTCATGAGGTGAAGAACCTCAAGGGTTCCCGCGCCATGATCGTCACCGGTGGCGGCTCCATGCGCCGCGGCGGCTTCCTGCAGGATGTCGAGGCGGATCTCAAGGAGGCCGGCTTCGAGGTTCAGATCTTCGAGGGCGTCGAGTCCGACCCGTCCGTCGAGACCGTCATGAAGGGCGCGAAGGCCATGGAGGACTTCCAGCCCGACTGGATCGTCGCCATCGGCGGCGGCAGCCCCATCGACGCCGCCAAGGCCATGTGGCTGTTCTATGAGTATCCAGAGGAGACCTTCGAGCAGGCCATCGTGCCGTTCAGCTTCCCCGAGCTCCGCACCAAGGCCAAGTTCTGCGCCATCGCCTCGACCTCCGGCACCGCGACCGAGGTCACCGCGTTCTCCGTCATCACGGACTACGAGAAGGGCATCAAGTACCCGCTCGCCGACTTCAACATCACGCCCGACGTTGCCATCGTTGACCCCGAGCTTACCTACACCATGCCGCAGAAGCTCTGCGCGCACACCGGTATGGACGCGCTGACCCACGCCATCGAGGCCTATGTCTCCACTGCGGGCTCCATGTTCACCGACGCCAACGCGCTTCACGCCATTCGCGAGATCGTCGAGTGGCTGCCCAAGAGCTACCAGGGCGACAAGGAGGCCCGTCAGCACATGCACGAGGCCCAGTGCATCGCCGGCATCGCCTTCTCCTCTGGCCTGCTCGGCATCGTGCACTCCATGGCGCACAAGACCGGTGCTGCCTTCACCGGTGACCACATCATCCATGGTTGCGCCAACGCCATGTACCTCGGCAAGGTCATCCAGTTCAACGCCAAGGACGCCCGCGCCAAGAGCCGCTACGCCTACATCGCCAAGGAGATCCTGCACCTCGCCGGTGAGACCGAGGACGAGCTCGTGGCCGCCCTTGTGCAGGAGATCCGCGACCTCAACGACAAGCTGGACATCCCGCAGGGCATCAAGAACTACGGCAAGGGCGGCGTGAAGGCCGACGAGTCGATCATCGACTACGCCGAGTTCGAGGAGAAGAAGAGCCGCATCGCCGTTGACGCCATCGGCGACGCCTGCACCGGCTCCAACCCGCGCCAGCCAACCCCCGAGGAGATGGAGAAGCTCCTCGAGTGCGTCTACAACGACGTGGACGTGGACTTCTAAGTCGCGCGCTTCGTTAACTGACCGGGAAGCCCCGGCGGTTCTCCTTCGCTTGTCCTTGCTGCGAGGTTTCGTCTCGCAGCTACGGAATCGCTTGGGAGAGGCCGCCGGGGCTTCCCTGCGTTTACGGGGCACGACGACGGGCGTCTGCCGTTGGCGTCTGTGCGCCGTTGGTCTGCCGTATTCGCGCTTCGGCGCCGGTGCTGCCGCCGCAAAGTAGGGGAAACAAAGTAGAAGTATTTGAACGTTTTCGCACAGTAGAAGTATCTGTACAGAATTGCCCCCGTTTCGGGCGAATTCTGTGCAGATACTTCTACTTTG
>CAJLVH010000010.1 GCA_905210055.1 uncultured Enorma sp.
TCGCCTGCTTGATGAGCGACCAGGTCGCATCGCGGCTTCCGTCGTTCACGAAGAGCACGCGGCTCTGCGGCGCAACAATCTCACGTTCCACCAGGCTCGCAAGCTTCGCGGCAAGACGACGGCATGTCTCGGGGAGGACTTCCTCCTCGTTATAGCAGGGCACGACAATCGCCAGGCGCCCCGCCGCATTGTTCGTCGCATCCTCTGCCATAGTCGAATCCCCCCCCTATATCTCGAATCAGCAGCAAAATCGGTTCTGCGCCGCATGGGACAGAGCAGGTGGATGGAACCAGCCCTGAGCCATGCGCCAAGCCGGGTTGAAACGAACCCGGCACCAAACAACCCCCTATACGAGGCGCGCGAACTTGCGCTTGCCCACCTGCAGCACCGCGCCCGCATGGAGCAGCGACGGATCCACGTTATAGCTCTTCGGAGCCACCGGCTGCTGGTCGATCTTCACGCCACCGCCGTCGATGAGGCGACGAGCCTCGCCTGCGGAGGGCGCGAGCCCGGCTTCCTTGAGCACGCCGGCGAGATAGACGAGCCCCTCCGCGTTCGGCGTGAGGTCTACCGTCACCTCGGCGATGTCCTCAGGCAGCTCGTCCTGCTTGAAGACGCGGTCGAACGCGGCCTTCGCCTCCTCGCCTGCACCGGCACCGTGGTAGGCGTCCACGATGTTCACCGCGAGCGCGCGCTTGAGCTCGTACGGGTCGGCCGAGCCGTCGGCGAGCGCGGCGTCGATCGCATCGACCTCGTCCACGGAAAGCGTGGAAGCGAGGCGATAGTACTTGCCGATCATCTCGTCGGGGATGGACATGATCTTGCCGAAGGCATCGGCCGGCTCGTCGGTGAGACCCACGTAGTTGCCATAGGACTTCGACATCTTGCGCACGCCGTCCGTACCTTCGAGCAGCGGCATGGTGAGTGCGACCTGCGGCTCCATGCCCATCTTATCCATGAGCTCGCGGCCGGCGAGCAGGTTGAAGAGCTGGTCGGTACCGCCCATCTCCACGTCCGCTTTGATCACCGTCGAGTCGTACGCCTGCATCACGGGATAGAGGAACTCGTGGAGCGCAATGGGCGTCTGCGACTGGTAGCGCTTCGTGAAGTCGTCGCGCTCCAAGATGCGCGCGACGGTGAACTTGCTGCAGAGTTCGAGCATACCCTTCAAGTCGAGCGAGAGGATCCAGTCGCCGTTGTGGACGATGGTCGTCTTCTCGGGGTCGAGGATCTTCATGGCCTGCGACACGTAGGTGGCGGCGTTCGCCTCGACCTCCTCCTGCGTGAGCTGCGGGCGCGTGGTGTTCTTGCCAGACGGATCGCCGATCATCGCCGTGCCGTTGCCGATGATGAGCGTCACCTTGTGGCCAAGATCCTGGAACTGGCGCATCTTGCGCAGCGGAACTGCGTGACCCAAGTGCAGGTCGGGGCTCGTGGGATCGACGCCGAGCTTGATGTTGAGCGGCACGCCGCGCTCGAGCTTCTTGCGAAGATCCGTCTCCGGCACGATCTGCGCCGCGCCCGAGGTAATGACGCGCATCTGTTCATCGACTGGGAGCATAGCTCACCCTCCTGGATATCCCTAGCACCCTCGCCCACGCGGGCGGTGCTCTGTTCACAGTAACTAACTAGTGTAGCCGAGTTTGCCCGTCCGCGCCCCTACTTTGAGGCGTCACTTTGGGGACGGGTACGTTTGTGTCGTTTTTGACACAAAGATACCCGTCCCCAAAATGTCGAAAACGACACAAACGTACCCGTCCCCAAAGTGACGCCTCCCAAAGTGACAACGCGGTGCTAGCCAAGGGTGCTGTGGTAGCCGATGACGGAGTCCTTGCCGTACCACTGGGCGAGTCGGAAGTTGATGTAGTTATCCATATTGTCGTGGACGTCGCCCATGAAGAGCACCTTCGGCCCCACCGTGTAATAGGCGACGTACACATCCGCTTCCTCGCTCGTCTCAAGCTGCGCAAGCCGTGCGCGCACCTGTTCGTCGTACTCCTGCGCCTCACCCGAGACCAGCGAACTCGCAGCCGAAAGCGATACGAGGTCATCACGATGCCGCTCGTCGATCGCAAGTGCACCGACAGCCGCAACGAGCACGAGCAGGCCGCAGCCGAGATATACCGCGGCCGCACGCCGATACGCGATCCCCGTGTCCCGTTCACGCTGTAGGCGATGTGCCGGAACGCCCACGGGTGCCAACGAAACCTCGCCGATCCCGGGATGGCGCCGAGCCGCACACGCGGGCAGCACCCCAGCGCGCTCCGCGCGGCGCACAAGCCAGCCCACGAGCCAGCCCACGCACAGGAACACCGCGAGCACGAAGTAGTCGTAGCGTATGTTTTGCACACGGCCCGGCCCCACGTACCCCATGGAGAAAAACGTGGGCGTGAAACTTGCCATGAACAGCAGGAGCACCGCGAGCGCGGGAACGGCAGGCAACGCAAACGAGCATGTCGAGCGCCGCGCGATACGCACGAACACCGGAACGAGCAGCGCGAGAAAGAGCACCATGAAGCCGTTCATCCACAGCACCGCGTACTCGAATCCGGCAAACCCGCTGCGCAGAAGCGTCATCACCACACCGAGGTTATCGCCCGGGAATTGGCTCGCCTGGCGCGCGGCGTTGCCCGGCGCGGCCATCGAGCAGGCAAACCCAACGGCGAGAACGATGAGCGCTGGCACCAGAAGCCACGCCGAGCGCCGCCTGCGCGCAAGCGCCGCCACCACGGTAGCCGCGAGCGCCACGACTGCGACAAGCCCCGTCACGTAGTTTCCGCCGCCGATCACGAACGCGAGCAACACGAGCGCGGAGGCCCGGGCGGCGGTCCCCGCACCGCTCAGAGCCCCACGGTGCGTCCGCCCACGCAGAAGGCGCACGGAAAGCCCCGCACCGACAAGCAGAAGCGCATGGTAGAAGGTGTAATAGATAGCCGAGTTATACCACCAGATGCCCTCGACGGGGCTCGGCAGCAGCTGCGTTTGGAGCAATAGCGCGGCAAGCGTCACGCACAGCCACTCCGCGCGACCAGCGCCGCACACATCGCGCACGACGATCGCCGCCGCGTATCCCGTAGCGAGCACGAGCGCCACCATGATGCCCACGGCGCCGAGCCCGTACAGCCCCTCCCCGAACACACCCGGCTGCAGCGCCATGAGCACAATGGCGGAATACGTGCCCTGCCACGAATCGTAGGTATCGATCGCCTCTTCCACCGCAGCAGAAATGACGCCGACCGCGCCCTCGCCCGCTTCGAGCGCCGCATGGGCGTCGACCCCGTAATGCCAGTCGTCGGCATAGCTGTGGTCGTAGCGGGAGATGGCGAGCATGGGTGCGAGCGCAAGGGCAAAGAGCAGGGCGAGCACGAGCGCGAGCGCGCAGACGGGATCGAGCGCGCGCAGCCGTTCGCGCACGCCGCGCCGCGAAGCCTTCGATCCATCCATCACCTCGGGAACATCCCCCGTATCGTCCTGCGCGAACGCGTGTTCAACGTTTTCGCTCATGGCAACCTTTCATGCAGCCCCGCGCCCCGCGGGCACCCATCGACCCCAATCGCCATCCGCATACACAACGCGCCGTATGCAGGCGGTCTGGAATTTGGCACTAATAAGAATACCTAATACTCCAAACGGCTTTGTTGCGGTACTGTGGTGAAGTGTATGTATGACGAACATTTGTCGGCGCATGCCGCGCGTCGACAGGTCGCAGAATACCAGGAGGTCGACATGGGTCCTCGTCAGCGGAATCGCCATCTTCGTGCGAAAACGCATATCGCACCCATCATCATCGGTTCGTTCTTCGGCTTCATGCTCCTCGCGAGCGTCGCCTTCGGTGTCGGCATGATCGGCGTCGTGGACACATGGCTCCAGGACCTGCCCGACTACACCGATACCGACTTGTACCTCTCGAGCGAGCCCACCACGATCCTCGACGCCGAAGGCAACGAAATCGCGAGCTTCTACACGCAGAACCGCACCACGGTCACGCTCGACCAGATCTCGGACTACGTGATCGACGGCACCGTCGCCACCGAGGACGAGCGCTTCTACGAGCACGGCGGCTTCGACCTCGTGGGCATCATGCGCGCCGCATGGGTGCAGCTCACGGGCGGCTCCGAGGGTGCCTCGACCATCACCCAGCAGCTCGTGCGCAACACGATCCTCTCGGACGAGCAGTTCGACGTGACGCTCCAACGCAAGGTTCGCGAAATCTACCTCGCCGTGAAGATGGAAGAGATCTACTCCAAAGATGAGATCTTGAACATGTACCTCAACGCCATCTACTACGGCCACGGCGCCTACGGCATCGAGGCGGCGTCAAACGTCTACTTCTCCAAGAGCGCCTCCGACCTCACGCTCGCCGAGGCGGCGCTGCTCGTGGGTCTGCCGAACGCACCCTCGCAGTACGACCCCACAGTCAACCCCGACTACGCCCTCCAGCGCCGCAACACGGTGCTCGACCGCATGCTCAGCAACGGCTATATCTCCCAGGAGGAGCATGACGCAGCCCAAGCGGAGCCCATCGAGCTCAAGCTCTCCGAGACCTCCGGCACGGGCGTCGACATCTACGCCTACCCCTACTTCGTCGACTACGTGCGCGACCTCCTCTCAAACGAGTTCGACTACAACCAGATCTTCTCGGGCGGCCTCACGGTGAAGACCACCATCCAGCCCGATGTGCAGCAGGCTGCCGAAACCGCGGTCGTCGAGCGCCTTGAGGAAGTCGATGCCGACGACGACCTCCAAGCGGGCATGACCGTCATCGACAACGACACCGGCTACATCGTGGGCATGGTGGGCGGCCGCGACTACTACGCCGACGATCAACACACCAACCATGCCATCACGCAGCGCCAAACGGGTTCCTCGTTCAAAGCGTTCACGCTTGCCACGGCAATCGACCAGGGCATGAACCCGAACATCATCATCAACTGCACCTCACCGCAGACCTTCGACAACGGCACGTACCGCGTGCAGAACATCGGCAACGCGCAGTACGGGTACATCTCGCTCGCCCGCGCGACCGAGCTCTCGTCGAACACCGGCTACGTGCGCGTCGCCAAGGCGGTGGGCGTACAGAACGTCATCGACATGTGCCACCAGCTGGGCATCGAGAACGAGATGAACCCCTACTCCTCCCTCACGCTCGGCACCGAGGAACTCTCCACCCTGCAGATGGCGGAAGCGTTCTCGACGTTCGCCTCCGGCGGCCTCCATCGCGATGCCGTAGCCATCACCGAGATCTTGAACCGCGATGGCGAAGTCATCTACCAGCACGAGGACGACCCCGAGCGCGTGCTCGAGACCGGCGAGGCCATGGTGGTGACAGACATCCTTGAAGGCGTCATCTCCCGGGGTACCGCCACCACGGCGCAACTCTCCGTGAACCAGCCCTTCGCGGGCAAGACAGGCACGACCGAGAACTACGGCGACCTGTGGTTCTGCGGATACACGCCGCAGTATTCGGTCGCGGTGTGGACGGGCTACACCTCGGGCGGTACGAACACCGTCCGTATCTGGGGTCGCGCGGCATCGACGAGCGACCTGCCCCAGCCCATCGCGCGCAACTTCTTCAACGCGATCCTCGAGGGTGTGCCGCGCGAGGAGTTCCCCACGGGAGAGACGCCCGCGTACCGCGATAACTCCTACTGGGAGGTAGACGGCGAGAAGCTCGATGGCAGCACCGAGGCGGAGACCCCGGAGAGCACCGAGACGCCCGAGACCGAGGAGACACCCGAAACGACCACGCCCGAGTCGCCCACGCCTTCGACCCCGCCCTCGCAAGAGTCGCCGGATACCGACCCGAACCCGGATCCGAGTCCGAGCCCGGATCCCGACCCGGATACCGATCCGGTTCCCGACCCGAGTCCGATTACCCCAGACGGTGAGGGATAGGCCACGGGCATCGGCCTATCCCGCGCCGAATCCACGCACCGGCAGCATGAGCGCCCGGGCATCGCAAGACCTGCGGTGTCCGGGCGCTTTCATACCAACAATCGCCCTCGGGATGCCCCACCGAACCAAGGGGCGATCCCGAGGGCGATTGTCATAGCATGACTTCGCGATGCGAACGCTAGCGCTGCGCCCCACAAAGCTTCGAGATGAGCGCTTCGAAACGCTCGCCGTCCTCTTCAGTTCGAGCGATGACGAGAATCGTATCGTTGCCGGCGAGCGACCCAAGCACCGCGGGCAGCTCGGCTGCGTCGATGGCGGCGGCGATACCAGAAGCGGTGCCAGGCTGCGCCTTCACGAGCACCTGATTGCCGGTGCGCACAACCTCGACGACGAGCTCGGAGACCATGCGCTGCAGATGCAGATCCTCAGCGAGCACGTAGATGCCCTCGGGCAGCTTGCGGAGGCCCATATCGGCAATATCGCGTGAGATCGTCGCCTGTGTGCAATCGAACCCATAAGCTTTAAGCTCATCGACGAGCATGCGCTGCGTGCGCACGTTCTTATTTCGAACGATCTCGCGAATCGCCTCTTGCCGGCTGCTGCGCTTCTTAGCCATATCGCCCATCCTTCACAGAGACGTGGTTATGCATATCGCTAGTTTACAGAAATCTGCGGCAGGCCCTCATTTTGTAATCATTTGGAAGCATAGCCCAGGCACAATATGAGAATTTTTGTGGGAAAACCACGGGATGCCGCATTATGCCAGCGCGACGAGATCGGCTCCACCGTGCGCGATGGGCAAACGCGATATACGGGCAAGTTGTGCGAAGCGAGCGCTCAAGCAGCAGCCCGCGACATTTTTGCGAACGATGGATGCATACATGAACCCGAACTCGCGGCTTGTCTCGCCCAAAACTTCAATCGAGGCACGCGTACTCGGCGCCTCGACGATATCGCGCACGCGCTCCGAGCGCTCGATCGACGAGATGCCCCGCATCGAGCACACCTGCTCGATGCTCGCGATGACCTGGCGCATATGCAGCTGATGGATGGCGCGCATAAGCTCGCAGTCATGCTCGCGGTGCCACGCGCGCGCCAGTTCCAGCATGCGCTCATGGTCGCGCTCGCGCTCCTGGTAAGTCGTCGCCTCCGCCGCCTGCCCCGCCTCGCCGAGAGCGGCGTGGTAGAGCGCGTCCTCGACGCAGCCGGCGCGCTCGACGCCCTCGATATAGGACATGAGGAAGGCCGTCTGGCTTCCCTGCAGGCTCATGCGGAGCCCCAGCTCGTCGATACGGTCGCGATCGAAGAGCTTCGCCTTGAGGAATCCAAGCACGCCCTCGCACACGAACAGCGACGTCTCGTCGCGAAACGCAGCGGCGGAATCCGTGGGCTCGACGGAAAATCGTAGGACATGCGAGGCGCGCTCACCGGCACCAACCTGCTCGTCGAGCGAGAGCGCCATGATGGCAAGCTGCAGATCGTGCGCCTCGACCGCCTCGGCGAGCTTGGCGAGCGATCCCGGGGCAAGCCAGTCATCCTGAGCCATCGGTAGCACGTACCTGCCGCGCGCGGCCGCGATCGCAGCATCAAAGGATTGGGCGAAGTCGCTGGAATCGTTTTCCACCACATCGACGCGAATATCGCGCTCGGCGATGGTTCGGCATATGGAGCGCGTGCGATCATGCGAGGCGCGGTCGCTCACCACGACCTGGATGTCATCGAAATCCTGGTTGAGCACGCTCTCGAGGGCGCGGACGATATGTGCCTCGGCATCGCGCACAACAAGGACGACCGTTGCAAACGGTCTCCGCACGGCACGGCGTACCACGTCCGCCTCCTCTCGCCTTCGGAACGCTTCGTTCTTCCACCATGGTAGCACCGGCGCTCTACCCCAGATTTCCAAGGGTTCACCTGCACGTCTTGTTCAAATGTTCTGCACGTTCCCAGCACAAGACGGGGCCTTCGCGAGGCAGGCAGCCTCGCGTGCTAGATGGAAAGCGGGGTGAGGAGGCCGTCCGGATACGCGACGCCTGCAAACACGAGGCCGTCTGCCGGTGCCGTGGGACCTGCAGCAGCGCGGTCGCACGCGGCGAGCGCTTCCGCGACCCACGATTCATCGCGGCGATGCGAGCCCACCTCAACAAGCGTGCCCACGATGGTGCGCACCATCGAATGCAGGAAGGCGTTGCCCGTGATGGTGAACGAGAGCACGTCCTCACCGAGCTCGCAACCTCGTTCAAAACCGACGCTCATGACGTTCCGGCAGGTCGGCTTACCTTCTGCGGAAGACGCTTTGCAGAAGCTCTTGAAATCGTGCTCGCCCACAAGGCATGCAGCAGCGCGCGCCATGGCGGCGTCATCGAGCGGATAGCGCAGCCACCACACACGGTCGCGCGTAAGCACGGGGCGGTTCGGGCGATCTGCTATACGGTAGACATACGTCCGCGCAAGCGCGTCGAAGCGCGCGGAGAAGCCCTCCGGCGCGTGAAAGACCTCTTGCACGGCAATGCTGCGCGGTAAGAGCGCGTCCATGGCACGCAGCCAGCGCCTCGCCGCGATGTCGAGCTCCTCGTCCCGTGCGGAAAAGCTCACGTACTGGCTGAGCGCATGGACGCCGGCATCGGTGCGCCCGGCGCAGGTGAGCTCCACCTCACGGCGCAAAAAGGTCTCCAGCGCGCTCCTGAGCTCACCTGCCACGGTGCGCACGCCCGTCTGCGGTTGCTCTGCGAACCCGCTGTATTGCCCACCTGCATAGGCGAGCCTGAGCACGATGGTCGCCTGAGGGGTACCCGCCTGCTCGAGCTGTTCCATATCATGCCCCTTCATATCGAGGTTGCTACCAAACCAGCGATGCCACGATGAGCACCACCATAGCGCATATCCCTGCTACAAGCACGCACGCGTCGCGCGCTGCGAGCGCGCGCGGCCGGGCGCGCCGCACTTCGGGCTCGAAGCAGCGGGCATCCATGGACTGCGCGATGCGATCAGCTCGCCGAAAAAGCCCCACGACGAGCGGCGTGATGACGAACGCCCATGCCCGCACGCGTCGCATCACACCGCCGCCCTCGAAGTCGACGCCGCGCGCTGCCTGCGCACGCCGGATGCGTTCGGCCTCACTCGATACAAGCGGAATGAACCTGAGTGCCATCGAGAGCGTGAGCCCGATATCACCCACGGGAACGCCGACGGTCGCGAGCGGCGACATGAGGCGGACAAAGGCATCGGCAAGCTGGGTGGGCGTGGTCGAAGCGCTCACCGAGAGCGCGAGCAGCACAAGGGCGACGATGCGTGCGATCGCCGTAACGGCGCGCACCGCACCGGCCGGGCTGAAACCAAAGGGTGCTGCCACCATGACCTCGGCCGTGCCGTCGAGCGAGATGAAGTTCACCGCGACGACGATGGCGAAGAGCACAAGCATGGGCTTCAGGGAATGCAGCGTCGCGCCTGCATGCATCCCGGAAAGGCGCGCGACGGCGAGCGCACAAAGGAGCCACACCGCAAGCGCCCAGGGAGCACCGGAGGCGAAGACGGCGATGGTCGCAGCCAAAAGGAGAATGACCTTCACGCGCGCATCGAGCGTGGCAAGCGGCGTGGAGGCCGGCGCGCTCTCCCGTACGGGCGTGGCGACGCTCGGCGCTCGCGCTGCCGATGTCCTGGGCAGCACAGCCGCCGCGTCTTCGGCCGTTCCTTCACGTGGAGCCCGCAGAAGCTCCTTGCACGCCCGAGCAAGCTCATACGACTCTGGCGGATCGATTCCCGCACGCTCAAAGGCGGAAAGATCCTCTTCGAGACTCGCGGGATCGCCCTCCCAGACGATAGACCCCGCGCGCATGAGCGCAACCCGGTCGCACGTATCCAACCATTCCTCGAGGTCGTGGCTGATGACGATAATCGGCATACCAGAGGCAGCGAGGTTGCGCACCAGGCGATGTAGCGCGCTCCTACCCGGTGCATCGAGCCCAGCGGTTGGTTCATCGAGCACGAGCGCGCGCGGAGCGGCCGTGAGGATGCTCGCGAGCGCGACGCGACGCGCCTGCCCTCCTGAAAGAGCGAAGGGATCGCGCTCGAGGAGCTCCTCGATACCCAGGAGGCCGGCAGCACGTGCAACTTCTTCCTGCACGCGCGCCTCATCAAAGTCGAGGTTTCGCGGAGCGAAGGCGAGCTCTGCCCCAACCGTTTCCAAAAAGAGCTGATCCTCCGGATCCTGGAACGCGATCGCTACCCTGCCGGGCGCAGGTGCCTCCCCGTTGACCACGATTGTCCCCGCCTGAACATCGACCAACCCCGCAACAGCGCAGGCGAGGGTCGTCTTTCCCGCCCCCGACGCTCCCGCAACAAGGGTCACGCTGCCCGCGGGGACGGCAAGCGAAACGTCGTGCAGCACCTCTGAGCCGCCACGCGAGACGCACGCCCGTGCAATGGGTATTCCCGTTTGCCCCTTTGCGAAAGCGTTAGTATCCCGCGCAGTGCGAGACCCCGCGGAAGGCTCGGCGCCCGATTCCCCGCTACGTGTATGCATAGCCTGAACGAGAGCGCGAAGCGTCTCCGCACCCGCGCCGTCCGCGTCGCACTCTTCAGCGAGCCACGAGATGAGCGCATGCGGCTCGACACCCTGTTTCATGTCGTAACCACCCGCGCAGGCGGCACGCAGGGCGTCCACATAGGCAGCATGGGGCGATACGTCTGCAAGGCGATGGTCTTCGAGCGCTAGGAGCTCGATAGGCGTCGCTTCCCACGCGATGCGCCCGTCACGCAGGCAGTACACGCGATCGCACATGAGTGCCTCGAGCGGATCGTGCGTGATGAGCGCCACGCCCGCCCCCGAGCGGGCGACCCTCTGCACGAGCGCGCGGAACGACCCCCGTGCCGATGAGTCGAGTTGCGAGGTCGGCTCGTCGAGCACCAGATAGGCGGGCTCCATCGCGAGCACGGACGCGAACGCGAGCCGCTGCTGCTCGCCGCCGGAAAGCTCCGCTATGGCACGGTCCTCGAAGCCCGTGAGCCCCGCCGCCGCCAGCGCACGTTGGGTGCGGTCGTTGATCTTTAGCTCGTCGAGGCCGAGGTTTTCCAACCCGAAGGCGACCTCGTCCGCAGCGACGGTCGATATGATCTGGTCGGCGGGTGCCTGGCCAAGACGGCCAACGAGACGCCGAATGCGGCGCTGTCCGTCTGCGGTGGCGCTCGTTATGCCGTCTACGCTCACAAGCCCCTCATCGGGCGCCTGAGCGCCGCACATAAGACGAGCGAGCGTGGATTTGCCTGAACCGTTCAGGCCGACAAAGCCCACAAGCTCGCCCGGAGCGATTCGACAGCACACGCGATCGAGGGCATAGCGAGGCGCGGTCGCCCGCCCCGTGCCTTCTGCATCGATTAACCGTACCGTTGCATTGCGAACCTGGAGCACGCGCCTGCACCTCCCCCATATCACCTACGAAAAAAGGCCCCACCACAGGGCAGGGCCTTTCAACATGCACGATGACGCGAGCTTACTCGGCGTCCTTCTCCTCGGCGGGTGCCTCCTCCTCGGCCTCCTCGACCTTCTTCGGCGCGACCGGCTTCACGGGCGCGGCAGCAGCCTTCTTGACCTTGGGAGTGCAAGGCTCGGACACGATCTCGATGATGACCATCCGAGCGTTGTCGCCCTTGCGGGGACCGAGCTTCATGATGCGGGTGTAACCACCGTTGCGATCAGCCCACATGCCCTGCGCGGCCTTGTCGAAGATCTCGGCCACGAGATCCTTATCGCCGAGCTTGGCGATAGCAAGGCGGCGAGAGTGCAGGTCGCCCTTCTTGGCCCACGTGATGATGGGCTCGGCGAAGCTGCGGAGCGCCTTCGCACGGGTTTCGGTGGTCTTGATGCGGTCATAGGTGAACAGCGCCTGGGCAAGGCTCTTCTTCATGGCCTTGGTGTGGCTCGCATCGGTACCGAGCTTCAGGCCCTTCTTCTTGTTGTGACGCATGGTCTCGTTTCTCCTCTATATGCTGGCCACTTAAGCCTTCAGGCTCAGGCCCATCGACTCAAGCTTGTCCTTGACTTCCTCGATCGACTTCACGCCGAAGTTGCGGATGTTCAGAAGATCGTTCTCGGAGAACTCCACAAGCTGACGCACGGAGTGGATGCTCGCGCGCTTCAAGCAGTTGTAGGAGCGAACCGAGAGATCGAGATCCTCGATCTGCTTGTCGAGCTCGGCGTTGTCGTTCGTAACCTCGGGGGCGAAGATCGAAGCCTCCTCCTCGACCTCGGGGGTCTCGGCGAGGTTCATGAACGCGGCCATGTGCTGGTTGATGATGTTCGCAGCCTGCACCACGGCTTCGCGCGGCGTGATGGCGCCGTTGGTCTCGATCTCGAGCACAAGGCGGTCGTAGTCGGTGTGCTGGCCGACGCGGCAAGCCTCGACGAGCTTGGCGCAGCGGCGCACCGGCGAGAAGAGCGAGTCCACGTGGATGTAGCCGATCGGGTCGTTATCGCGCTTGTTGCCCTCGTAGGACACATAGCCGCGGCCGTGACCGATACGCATGCTCATCGTGAGATGACCGCCCTCGTTGAGGGTCGCGATATGCTGCTCGGGGTTGACGAGCTCGAACTCAGACGGGATGAAGAAATCCGCGCCGGTGACCTCGCACGGGCCATCGATCGAGATGGTCGCGGTACCCTCGTCGGCAGACATCCCGTTGGCACGGAACACCAGACCCTTCACGTTGAGGACGATGTCGGTGACATCCTCCACCATGTTCGGGATGGTCATGAACTCGTGCTGGACGCCATCGATCTTGATCGCCTCGACGGCAGCACCCTCGAGCGAGGACAGCAGTACGCGACGAAGCGAGTTGCCGAGGGTGTCGCCGTAGCCGCGCTCGAGCGGCTCGGCAGACACACGCGCCGACGTCTCGTTGATCTCTTCGACCTGAACCTGAGGCCTAATGAATTCTGACATGTATTAACCTCCAGCCTCAGCAGCCCAAATTGGACTACTTCGAGTAGAGCTCGACGATGAGCTGCTCTTGGATATCGGTGCTGATCTGCTCACGCGCGGGCAGCGAGAGCACGTTACCAGAGAGCTTCTCGATATCGACCTCGAGCCAGCCGGGCACCTCGAAGCGCTCGGACTGGATGAGAGCCTCCTTGATGGGGAGGAGGTCACGGTACTTCTCGCCCACGGCGATGACGTCGCCGGGCTTGACGAGGTAGCTGGGGATGTCGACACGGCGGCCATTCACCGTGAAGTGGCCGTGCGTAACCGTCTGACGGGCCTCGCGACGGGTGCGGGCGAAGCCGAGGCGGAACACGACGTTGTCGAGACGGCTCTCGAGGAGCACCATGAGGTTCTCGCCGGTGATGCCGTTCATCTTGCGTGCACGCTCGTAGTAGCGGCGGAACTGCTTCTCGAGCACGCCGTAGATGAACTTCGCCTTCTGCTTCTCGCGCAGCTGCATGCCGTACTCAGATTCCTTGCGACGGCGGCGGGGCTGACGCTTCGATTCCTTCTTGCTGCTATAGCCGAGCTCAACGGGATCGATCCCGAGCTGGCGGCAGCGCTTAAGAACAGGAGTCCTGTCGATTGCCATGGTAATGCGATCCTTTCGATATTACACGCGGCGACGCTTCTTGGGGCGGCAGCCGTTGTGCGGGATGGGGGTCTTGTCCTGGATGCTCGTGACCTCGAGGCCAGCGGCCTGCAGCGAGCGGATGGCGGTCTCGCGGCCGGAGCCCGGGCCCTTCACGAACACGGCGACCTTGTGCATCCCGTGCTCCATGGCGGCCTTGGCGCAGGCCTCGGCAGCCATCTGGGCAGCGAACGGGGTGCTCTTACGCGAACCCTTGAAGCCCACCTGGCCAGCCGACTTCCAGGCAATGACGTTGCCCTGCGGATCGGTGATCGAGATGATCGTGTTGTTGAAGGTGGAGCGGATGTGAGCCTGCCCCACGGAGATGTTCTTGCGGTCGGCGCGCTTCACACGAGTAACGGCGCCGCGCTTGTTCTTTGCAGTAGCCATTGGTTAAGCGCTCCCTACTTCTTCTTCTTGGCACCGATCTGACGCTTCGGACCCTTGCGGGTGCGAGCGTTGGTGTGCGTGCGCTGGCCGCGGACCGGAAGGCCCTTGCGGTGGCGCAGGCCACGGTAGCAACCGATGTCCATAAGGCGCTTAACGTTCTGGTTACGCTCACGACGCAGGTCACCCTCGATCATGAGGTGCTGCTCGTCGATGTACTTGCGGATGACGTCGACCTCTTCGTCGGTGAGATCCTTAACGCGGGTATCCGGGTTGATGTTGGTCTCGGCGCAGATCTTAGACGCCGTGGTGCGGCCGATGCCGTAAATGTAGGTCAAACCGATCTCGATGCGCTTCTCGCGCGGCAGATCGACACCACTGATACGGGCCAATGTAGTTCTCCTCTCTTAACCCTGACGCTGCTTGTGGCGCGGATTCTCGCAGATGACGAGGACCTTTCCGTGGCGCCTGATGATCTTGCACTTATCGCACATCTTCTTGACCGAAGGACGTACCTTCATCGTTCTTCCTTTCGGTAGTGCTCAAACTACAAACCTACTATCTACTCGTCCAGCCGCAGACGTGAATTACCAAGGCTGGTTGCGCACACGCACGGTTGAGCATGCCGAACGCTGCGCGGGGCGACCCGCCCCAGGGCGCTGCCTACTTATAGCGATAGGTGATGCGTCCGCGGGTGAGGTCGTAGGGCGAAAGCTCGACAACGACCTTGTCACCGGGAAGGATGCGGATATAGTTCATGCGGATCTTGCCCGAGATGGAGCAGAGCACCGTATGACCGTTACCCAGATCGACACGGAACATCGCGTTGGGCAGCGGCTCGGTGACCGTACCCTCGAGTTCGATTGCGTCTTCCTTCTTCACAAGCACATCTTTCTCTCGAATGATGACAGCAGCGACTTATGATACAACAACTTCTGTGTCGTTCATGTGTTTTTCACATCGATCCTACACCGTTCGCGGAGTCGGACATACCCTCCCGTGCTCAGACAGCGCTGACGCGAACTGCGCGCGGGAGGGTATGTCCGACTCCGCGAACGGAACATCCGGCTCGAGTTCAGCGCTGGCATGTCCCAAAATGCACCTGTCCCTTTTTGGGACAAGCATGTCCCAAAAAGGGACAGGTGCATTTTGGGACATGCCTGAACTAGAAGGCTGGGCGGGCTCCCGTATATCGTTCCGCGCGCAGTTCGCGCAGCGCTGTTTGAGCACGGAATGATATACGGGAGGCCGCCCAGCCCCCTTACAGGTTGAGCGTTCTCGTTACATGACCCCGCCCTGCAGCGAGCACCACGCACCTTGCGCGTCGGCGGTGAGGATCACCGGGCCGTCATTTGTGATGGCGATGGTGTTTTCATAGTGGGCGGCAGGCAGATGGTCGTTCGTCGTGACGATCCAGCCGTCGGCACCCGTGCTCACTCGGTGCGTACCGAGGGTAATCATGGGCTCGATGGCGATAACCATGCCAGCCTCGAGGAGCACGCCGCGCCCCTTCTTGCCGTAGTTGGGTACGTTGGGCTCCTCGTGCATCACGCGACCGACGCCGTGGCCGACGTACTCGCGGAGCACGCCGTAGCCATGGCTTTCGGCAAGCGACTGAATCGCGTGCCCGATGTCGCCGATGCGATTACCGGGCACCGCCTGCTCGATGCCCGCGACCAGGCAGTCGCGCGTCACCTCGCAGAGTGCCTGCACCTCGGGCGCGGGGGTGCCAACGTAAAACGTCCAAGCGTTGTCGCCCACCCAGCCATCGACGATAGCACCCGTGTCGATGGAGATGATGTCGCCATCGCGCAAGATCACGTCGGGGTTGGGAATGCCGTGAACCACGGCGTCGTTCAGCGAAGCGCAGATCGAGCCAGGAAAGCCGCCATAGCCCTTGAACGCGGGCGTGCCGCCATGCATGCGGATAATCTGCTCGGCCAGCTGGTCGAGCTCGAAGGTGGAGACGCCGGGACGCACCATTGCCCCAACGTGGCGGAGCGCCATCTTAGACAGCGCTCCAGCCTTCTTCATCTCTTCGATTTCTAGAGGAGACTTGATCTTGATCATAGACCAAGCGCTTCCTTGACGTCCGCATAGACCTCGTCGATCGAGCGCGCGCCATCAACAGCCTTGAGCAGACCCTGGCCACGGTAGTACTCAACGAGCGGGCTCGTGGACTTCTCGTACACGTCGAGACGGTTCTGGATCGTCTCGGGCTTGTCATCGTCGCGCTGGTACATCTCGCCACCGCAGGTGGGGCACACGGTATCGCTCGCGGTACCGGTGTACCCGCAGGCACGGCAGGTACGGCGCGCAGAAAGGCGCTCGATGATGACCGCGGGCGCGACGTCGATAAGAAGGGCGGCGTCGATGGAGCGACCGAGCGAAGAGAGCTCGGAATCGAGCGTCACGGCCTGCACGGTGTTGCGCGGAAAGCCGTCCAAGATGAAGCCCTTCTGCGCGTCATCGGCGGCAAGGCGCTCCTTCACCAGATCGATGACGAGCTGGTCGGGCACGAGCTCGCCGGCATCCATATATTTCTTAGCCTGGACACCGAGCTCGGTGCCACCCTTCACAGCGGCGCGGAGCAGGTCGCCCGTGGAGATGTGTGCCACGCCGTAATCGGCGACGAGCTTCTGGGCCATGGTGCCCTTACCGGCACCGGGCGCTCCCAAGAGAACGATATTCATAGGAGGTCTCCTTTCCCGTCTTACGAGTGAAAGCCCCCGCGCATGCGCGCGAAGGCTTTCGCAGACCCTTACTTGAAGAACCCGTCGTAGTTGTAGGTCTTCAACTGACCCTCGAGCTTATCGACGGTATCGAGCACCACGCCAACCATGATGAGCACCGAGGTGCCACCGAACGATTGGATGAGCTGGTTGCCCGTCGCCGCGAAGACGATCGAAGGCACAATGGCGATGAGCGCGAGGAACACGGCGCTTGGAAGGGTGATCTTGTTGAGCGCGTTCTTGATGTAGGCAGCCGTCGCACGGCCGGGGCGGACACCGGGGATGAAGCCGCCCTGGCGCTTAAGCTGGTCGGCCGTCTCATCCGGATTGAACACCATGGAGGTGTAGAAGTACGCGAAGAACACGATGAGGATCACGTTGAGGATCCAGTTGATCCAACCCGCGGAGAGCGCGTTGGCCACAGCCATCACCCAGTCAACGCCAGGGAAGAACACCGCGAGCTGCGCCGGAAGGTACAGCAGGGCGCTCGCGAAGATGATCGGTACGACGCCAGCGGTGTTCACCTTGATGGGAAGGTAGGTGGACTGGCCTCCCATGATGCGGCGACCCACTACGCGCTTGGCATAACTCACCGGGATACGGCGCTGGCCACGCTCAAGGAACACGATGAACGGAATCACCACGAGCACGACCACGACGGCGACCACCGTCACGACAATGCCCATGACGTCACCCTCGAGCGAGGCGAAGATCGCCTGCGGAAGGCCGGACATGATGTTCGCGAAGATGATGAGCGACATGCCGTTGCCAATACCGCGCTGGGTGATGAGCTCGCCGATCCACATGATGAGCATAGAGCCCGCGGTAAGCGTGCCCACGACCATGATGTCGAAGATGATCTCGGGAGCATCGGCGTTCGCGAAGCTGATGCCGTAGCTCTTGAACAGGAACAGGTAACCGATCGCGTTCAGGATGGAAAGGCCGAGCGTGAGGTAGCGAGAATACTGGGTGATCTTCTGCTGGCCGACCTCGCCCTCACGGGCAAGCTCGTGCAGGCTCGGAATCACGCTCTGGAGGAGCTGCATGATGATGGAGCTCGTGATGTAGGGCATGATGCCGAGCGAGAACACCGACACATAGCTCAGCGCGCCGCCGGAAAACAACGTCAGCAACCCCATAGCGCCCTCGGTGGGGAAAAGGCCCGTCATCCCCTGGAAGGGGACGCCGGGCACAGGAACGTGTGCACCGAGACGGTACAGCACGAGCATCGCTATGGTGAAGAGAATCTTATCCCGAAGGTCCTTGACCCGGAACGCGTTCTTCAGGCCATTTAGCACGGGAGTTCGACCGACCCTCCGGCCGCCTCGATCTTAGCCTTGGCAGCGGCAGAAACCTTGTCCACGCGAACAGTGAACTTCTTGCTGGTCTCGCCCTCAGCAAGAACCTTGACGGGCTGGAACTCCTTCTTGATGATGCCAGCAGCCTTGAGCGCGGCACCGTCGATCACCGCGCCGTCCTCGAACTTCTCGTCGAGACGGGCGATGTTCACAGGCGCGAACTCGATGCGGCGCGGGTTGCGGAAACCCGGAAGCTTGGGCAGGCGCATCGCGAGCGGGATCTGACCACCCTCGAAGCCCGAGCCCTTGCCGCCGCCGGAACGGGAAAGCTGACCCTTCTGGCCGCGACCCGCCGTGGTGCCGTGACCAGAGGAGTTGCCGCGACCGATGCGCTTGCGGCGATGCGTCGACCCCTCCTGCGGGGTGAGATCATGAAGCTGCATTGCTACTCCTCTACAATCTCAACAAGGTGCTTGACCTTGAAGATCATTCCGCGGACAGATGCGTTGTCGGGAAGCTCGTGAACACGGTTGATCTTCCCGAGGCCGAGGGCCTTGATGGTCCTGACCTGGTCCTGCTTGGCACCGTTGGTGCTGCGGACCTGCTTGACCTTGATGGTATCTGCCATGTTTAGCGCTCCTTCTTGCCAACGAACATCTCGGAGACGGTGAGGCCGCGGCGGGCAGCGACGTCCTCGGGGCTCGAGAGTTCCTTCAGGCCCTCGGCAGCGGCCTTGATGATGTTGAGGCCGTTGTCGGTGCCGAGCGACTTGGACAGGACGTTCTTGATGCCGGCAAGCTCGAAGAGGGGGCGCACCACGCCACCGGCGATGACGCCGGTACCCTCGACAGCGGGCTTGATGATGATGCGGCCGGCACCGAAGTGACCGATGACCTCGTGCGGAATGGTGCCCTCTTCGGTCACCGGCACGTGGAACATGTGCTTCTTGGCATCGAGCGACGCCTTGGAGATGGCCAGCGGCACCTCGGCAGACTTGCCCATGCCGAGGCCGACGTTGCCCTTGCCGTCGCCGACGACGACGAGCGCCACGAGCGACATGCGGCGACCGCCCTTGACGGTCTTGGCAACACGGTTGATGAAGACGACGCGCTCCTCGAACTCGGAGGCTTCGCGCTGCTTGTTGTCACGATTACGAGCCATGCTCTATCCTCCTAGAACTCGAGGCCGGCGGCACGGGCGCCGTCGGCGAGGGCCTTCACGCGGCCATGGTAGATACGACCGCCACGGTCGAAGCGGACAGCCTTGATGCCGGCCTCGATGGCGCGCTCGCCAACGAGCTTGCCGACCTTCTCGGCGGCCTCCTTGTTCGACGTGTGGGTGCCCTTGAACTCGGCCTCGAGCGTGGAGGCAGAGACGAGGGTGTGACCCTTGGTGTCGTCGATGATCGCAGCATAGATGTTGGCGTTCGTACGGGTCACGCGCAGGCGGGGACGCTCGGGCGTGCCGAAGATCTTGCCGCGGACGCGACGCTTACGGCGCGCAAGGCCTGCAGCTTTCGCTTTATTCTTGTCCATGTGAATCTCCTTGAGAATCCTTGCCCGTACCTAACGGGGTACGGGACTTGTTCCGGGCGGGGTGTGCTACTTGGCAGCCTTACCGAGCTTGCGACGGATGTGCTCGCCAACGTAGTGGATACCCTTGCCCTTGTAGGGCTCCGGCGGACGCTTGCCGCGAATCTCAGCCGCGACCTGGCCGACCTGCTGCTTGTTGATGCCTTTCACGTTGATGTGCGTGTTGTCGGGCACCTCAAAGGTGATGCCGTCAGGCGCGTCGTAGATGACGGGGTGCGAATAGCCGAGCGAGAGCTCGAGCGACGTGCCCTTGAGCTGGACACGGTAGCCAACGCCGGCGAGCTCGAGAGCCTTGGTATAGCCCTCGGACACGCCCGTCACCATGTTCTGGATGAGGGCACGGGTGAGGCCGTGGCGGGCACGGGTCTCACGCTCGTCGTCGGGACGGCTCACGGTGAGCACGCCCTCCTCGACGGAAACCTCGAGCTTCTGGTAGACGTCGAGCTCGAGCTGGCCCTTGGGGCCCTTGACGGTCACATGGGAGCCGTCGACTGCCACATCGACTCCGGCGGGAATCTGGACAGGCTTCTTACCGATACGAGACACGGTGTTCTCCTTCCTTCTACTCGCCTAATCGCTTACCAGACGTACGCGACGATCTCGCCGCCCACGCCCGCCTTGCGGCAGTCGCGGTCGGTCATGACGCCACTGGAGGTGGAAACGATGGCGGTACCAAGACCACCGCGGACGCGGGGAAGGTCGGCGACACCGGCGTACTTGCGCAGGCCCGGCTTCGAAATGCGACGAATGCCGGAGATGACCTTCTGCTTCTTGGGGCCGTACTTGAGGGTGATGTGGAGGGTCTTCTGAGGCACGGTATCCTCGACCGTGTAGTCCTCGATGTAGCCCTCCTCGTGAAGGACGCGCGCGATCTCGACGAGCTTCTTCGAGCTCGGCATGGAGACGGCGGCCTTGTTCGCAGCGTTCGCGTTACGAATACGCGTAAGCATATCTGCGATCGGGTCAGTGAGGTTCATGCAGATTCTCCTTCGTTCTAGATGAACTCGTGCGACCGGTCCTCGTCCACCCGTGGCGGACAAGCCTGCGTGCACGTTCTTCCCTGCCAGGGCTGCAAATCCCTAGCGCCGGCAGTGACTTACCAGCTGGCCTTCTTGATGCCGGGAAGCTCGCCGCGCAGCGCCAGCTCGCGGAAGCACACGCGGCACAGGCCGAACTTGCGGTAGACCGAATGCGGACGGCCGCAACGCTGGCAGCGGGTGTACTTGCGGGTCGAGAACTTCGGCTCGCGCTGCTGCTTGACGATCATCGATGTCTTAGCCACATTTCCTCCTTACGTAAGGTATCCATAGCCTCATGCGGCGGCAGGCACCGTGCCCGCCGCCGCAATCGCGAGGCAAAAACTACTTCTTGAACGGGAAGCCGAAGCCGTCGAGGAGGGCGCGGCCCTCTTCGTCGGTCGTCGCGGTGGTAACGATGGTGATGTCCATACCGCGCTGGCGGTCGACGGAGTCGAAGTCGATCTCCGGGAAGATGAGCTGCTCGGTCACGCCCATGGAGAAGTTACCACGGCCGTCGAAGCTCTTGGGATCGATACCACGGAAGTCGCGGATACGGGGAATCGCAACGGCGGTGAGGCGATCGAGGAACTCCCACATGCGGTCGCCGCGCAGGGTGACCTTGGCACCGATGGGCATACCGGCGCGCAGGCGGAAGGACGCGATGGACTTGCGGGCGCGGGTCACCATGGGCTGCTGGCCAGTGATGGCGCGGAGGTCGCGCACGGCACCGTCGATGGCCTTGGAATCGGTCGCGGCCTCGCCGACGCCCATGTTCACGACGATCTTCTCGATCTTCGGGATCATCATGACGTTCTTGTACTGGAACTTGTCCTGGAGCTGCTGACGCACCTCGTTCTGGTACTTGGTCTTCAGGCGCGGGACATACTTCTCTTCAGCCATGTTCACTCCTTTGGGGTTTTAAGCACGGGGCCTGGCCTCTGGAAACGGTCGCATCTCCGGGTTGTCCTCGTGCCTCCTGCCGAGCCGTGCGCGCTGGCTTCACGCGGCACGACGAATCACCGGCAGGAGCCAGCAATACGAGTCGGTATGATACGCGCTTGGCGGTCGAATTGCCAGAGAAACTTCGCAAATCCTGCTCAGCCTGCGGAAATCCATAATTCAACCCAGGTAAAATTACCCCAGGGGTTTTTAACGTTCGCCCTAGGGGCAATACCATCTCTCAGCGGCTGAAATCACGATAAGGCACGCTTAATCGAGCTACCAAGCGTGCTCAGCGAAGAACCGAAGCGCGTTGCCGCCACAGATGGCCTCGGTGATATCCCCGCCAAAGTGCTCTACGAGGCGCTCTTGAAACGCCCCGAGCTTCGACGCGTCCGCCAGGCACGACGGCGGCTCGCAACCGTCGAAGTCGCTACCGAGCGCCACGATGCGCTCGCCGCCCAGGTCGAGCCAGTGCTCGATGTGCGCCAGCACGTCATCATACGTGGGCTCGCGCCCCTCCTCCTCGTCGACGAGGAAGTCGTCGCAATAGTTGAGCCCCACGAGGCCGCCGCGGTCGCGGATCTCGCGGAACTGGTCGTCTGTGAGGTTGCGCGGGTGCCCGCAGATGGCGCGCGCATTCGAATGGCTCGCGACGAACGGGCGCTCTGCGATGCGCGCCACCTCGGCAAAACACGTATCGTTCAGGTGCGACACGTCGAGCACCATGCGCTCTTCCTCCATGAGGCGCACCGCCTCGCGCCCCGCCGGCGTGAGCCCCGCGTCCTCGACATCGTGCCCGCTCGCGAGCGGCCCCTGTGCGTTCCAGCTGAGCGATGCCATGCACACGCCGTCTTCAGCGCACCGATGGATCCAGGCAGGATCAGCCGCGAACAGCCGCGCATTCTCGATGGTCTTCACCACGCCGAGCTTGCCCGACGCGATCGCCGCCCGCGCGTCATCGGCGCTCCGCACAGCCACAATCGCATCCGGGTGCTTGGTCACCTGCGCATCGAGGTAGGCCGAGACGCTGCGCCACAGCTCCCCCGCCTGCTCTATGTCCATGGTATCGGGGATGAAACATGCGAAGCACTGGAGCCACGGCACCGTGCCGATAGCCTTCGCTGAGATGTGAAGCGCACTATCCACCAAACTCGAACCGCGCGCCGGCATGAGTTCCTCAGGAACTTCAAACGCCTCTTGCACCTCCATGGGAACGTCACGCAAGCAGAGCATCGACGCGGTATCGCAATGCAGGTCGAAAACGGGAAACGCCATGGAATGCCTCCTTGAGCGAGGAAATCCTACAGACCGAACACGTGCGCATCGAGCCGCGCGAACGCCTCCTCCACGCGCGCCGTGGGCAGCGCGAGGTTCATGCGGATATGGTGACTCCCGTGGAACGGGCGGCCGTCCTGCCAGGCCACGCCCACGCGCCACCCCGCACGCAGAAGCTCGTCCACCTCGCAACCATGCACCTCGCACCAACCCGTGCAGTCGAGGAACAACATATACGTACCCTGCGGCCGCACCACGCGCACGCCCGCGCCCGCATAGCGTTCCTCGATATGCGCGCAGGCGAAGTCCACGTTCGCCGCGATCACCTGGCAGAGTTCATCTACCCACACGCGGCCTTCGGGGCGATACGCTCCCATGAGCGCATACATGGAGAGCATGTTCATGCTGTTGTAGTGGCACTTCGACGCCTGCGCATCCACGCGATCACGCAGGTAGCTGTCATAGATGATGTGGTAGCTGCCCACGAGGCCGGCGAGGTTGAAGGTCTTGCTGGGGGCGTAGAGCGCCACGGTGCGCCGGCGCGCGTCATCGCTCACCGACTGCGTGGGCACATGCGCATGCCCCGGCAAAATGATGTCCGACCAGATCTCGTCGGACACCACGACGCAATCGTACTTCGCGTAGAGCTCCATAGCGCACTCGACCTCGGCGCGCTCCCACACGCGACCGCAGGGGTTGTGCGGCGAGCAGAACACAGCTGCATGGATCTTGTTCTCGACGAGTTTCCGCTCCATATCCTCGAAATCCATGCGCCACACGCCGGCTTTATCGAGCACGAGCGGCGAATGGACGATCTTGAAACCCGCGTTCTCAATCGAGCTCGTGAAGCCGATGTAGGTGGGACTGTGCACGAGCACCGCATCGCCCGGCGCCATGAAGGCCTGAAGCGTCGCCACTAGGCCGCCGAGCACGCCGTTCTCGTAGCCGATATGCTCGGGCTCGAGTTCCGTCACGCCGTTGCGGTCGCGCTGCCAGCCGATGATGGCCTGGTAGTATTCGGGTCGGGGCTCGAAGTAGCCGAAATGCGGCTGACGCACGCGTGCCTCGATGGCCTCTTGAATGGTGGGCAGCACGGGAAAGTTCATGTCGGCGACCCACATGGGGATGGCGTCGAACCCAGGGTCGGGCGCGCCGGGAACACCGGAATCGAGACCCAGCGCGTCGACGGCGATCGCATCCTGTCCGCGCCGGTCCATGATGGAGGTGAAATCGTAGGTCATAACATTCCCTTTCTCTGCAACGCGCGACGGCAATTCGCCCTATTCCCTCAACGTGAGACATGCATAATTGTAGGCATTGCGCCAAACGAAGCCAGTGAGGGAGGGCACCATGTCTGAACCTGCGAACCATGCGCAGTTTCGCGTCGAGGATGTTCCGCTCATCGTCCGCCGAGAAATCGAAGCGCTCGCCATCGCTCCCCTCTACGAGGCATTCGTCCGCGAGCTGGGACGCGAGCGCGCCGACGCCGTCATCGAGTCTGCCGTGGCGGAGATGGGGACGGCTGCGGGTGAGGCGCTCGCGGCCGAGGTCCCCGAGGGGACGCCCCCGCTCACCTACTATCGCGACGTCGCGGTTTCCCGGTTCTCGGCAGGCGACGCCATGGAATGGAGCCGTATCGAACTCGATGAGGAAGCGGGAACGCTCGCCATGGACGCCGTGCGGTGCGAGTTCGCCGAGATGTACCGACGCCTAGGGCTCGAGCACCTCGGCACCCTACTTTCCTGTCATCGCGACCCCTACCTGTTCCGCGGCCTCGATTCGAGCCTTGCGCTCACGCGCACCGAAACGCTTATGGAGGGCTGCAGCCGCTGCGATTTTCGCATTCAAAGTGTGTGACAATATGGTGCTTCGCATCGCAAGCTCTTGAGCTGTCGCGATGCGCTTATATTCGATGTAGAACCCCGTGTGCCGCAAAACCCCGGCACGCCTATCCACGCGCCGAAAGGAACGTCTCCATGCCCACCCGCTCTCCCGAGCTCCTCGCCCCTGCAGGCGGCCCCGCTCCCTTCGCTGCGGCCCTCGCCGCCGGCGCCGATGCCATCTATATGGGCATGGGCTCGTTCAACGCGCGTCGCAAGGCGGAGAACTTCACCTACGAGGCGTTCGAGGCCGCCTGCCGGACGGCGCATCTCGCCGGGGCGCGCGTGTACGTGACCCTCAACATCGTCATCAAAGACCGCGAGATGGCCGATGCCCTCGAGCTCGTGCGCCGCTGCTCGCGCTTGGGGGCGGACGCGTTCATCATCCAGGACTGGGGGCTCTTCGCCGAGGTCCGCCGCCTGATGCCGAGCATCGAGACGCATATCTCCACGCAGGCGAACATCCACGACGCGCGCGGGGTCGCCTGGTGCGAGGCCGCCGGCGCCGACCGCGTCACGCTCTCGCGCGAGCTCTCGATCGACGAGATCGCGGCCATCCACGAGGCCTGCCCTGCGATCGACCTCGAGGTGTTCGCACACGGCTCCATCTGCTTCAGCTATTCCGGCATCTGCCTGCTCTCGAGCTTCTGCCAGGCGGGCCGCTCGGCGAACCGCGGCATGTGCGCGCAGCCGTGCCGCCTCCCCTACGAGCTTTTGGACGAGGACGGGCGCGTGATCTCCGCCCCCGGTCGCGGGCGGCCGCTCTGCCCGCGCGACACCTGCACGACGGATCTGCTGCCGCGCCTGGTGGACACCGGAGCCGCCGCGCTCAAGCTCGAAGGCCGCATGAAGGCGGCAGATTACGTCTATGCCGTGACCGATGTATACCGCCGCGAACTCGACGACGCGCTTGCCGGCCGCGAGCCGGGGCGCGATGAGCGGGCGGGGCGGGCGCGGCAGCTCAAGCGCTGCTTCAATCGCGATTTCACCCATGCCTACCAGGACGGGCGCTCGGATGACGACATGATGAGCTACGAGCGGTCGAACAATCGCGGCGAGGTCGTGGGCAGCGTGGCCGGCTTCCGGGCGCACGATCCGCTCACCAAGGGCGAGCGCATGCGCGCCCAGATCAAAGGTCCGGCGGGCGTGGCCTCGCTTGCGCTCGATGCCCCCGTGGGCACCGGCGATCTGCTCGAGCTTCGCGACGACGCCGATCCCGATACGTTCCTCACCACGCTCGCGCGCCGCGACGCCGCGGCCGGCGAGCTTCTTGACGTCGAGGTACCGCGCCCGGTCGTCACCGGCTGGCGCGTGCGCGTCATTCGCAGCCAAGAGGCCATCGACCGCGCAGACGCCGTGCTCAAGCGCACGGTTCCCCGCAAGCGCGCCGTCGACGTACGGGTGCTGGCACGGCTGGGCGAG
>CAJLVH010000011.1 GCA_905210055.1 uncultured Enorma sp.
GGGCGTTTGTATGGTCGGCGACGGCGTCAACGACGCGCCTGCGCTCAAGCGCGCGCTTGTGGGTATCGCCATGGGAGGCGTCGGCAGCGATATCGCCGTCGACGCGGCGGACATCGCGCTCGTGAACGATGACATCGCCGAGCTGCCGCACCTCCTGCGCCTCTCCCGCCGCATGATGACGACCATCAAGATCAACCTCACGTTCTCGATGACGCTCAACTTCATCGCGATCGCGCTCGCCATCTCGGGCGTCCTGAACCCTGTGGTGGGCGCCCTCGTGCACAACGCGGGCTCGGTGCTCGTTATCGTCAACTCCGCGCTTCTACTGGGATGGAAGCCGCGCGTTCGGTAAGGCTGCTAGGGCGGTATTCGGCCTAGCGGCGAGCTTGATGATTGACGCTTACGAGGCGTCGCTGTAGAAGCATCCGTTACCACCGGGCGAGAAACGCGAGCGTCTGGGTGAAGGCGTCCTCGCGGCTTTGCCGGCATGCTTCGGGGTGGGCGCGCTCGACGCGGAAGAGCTTGAGCGAGGGTGTCTCCATGGGCACGAGGATGTGGCTCGCGTACTCGTAGGAGCGTCGCGTGATCTCGAAGGGATGGGCGTGCTTGGCGAGGCACTGCTCGACGATCCGACAGGCCTCGTCGCTCGGCCACATGGCGTCATGCGAGGGGCTGGCGAGAAGGACGGGTCCGTTGATGCGCTCCACGGCAATCCAGGCCTCCTTGGGCGCGCGCTCGACGATCCGCTCGTAGACGAAGCGCATGTCGAGCTGGCGCTCGGTGACGATACGGCGGATGATGCCGAGGTAGGGGAGCCTCCCGCCGCCCCGCGCGCAGGGCACGGGCTCGCCGCGCCAGGTCCAGCTCGAGCGGTCGCTCAGACCCTTGCCGGCAAGGCTTTTGTTGCCGGTGATGCCCGGCATGGCGCAGGCGAGCGGGGAGATGGCGACGACGCAGGTGATCTGAGGCATGAGCGAGGCGGCGAGAAGCGCCAGCTCGCCGCCCTTGGAGATGCCGTAGATCCCCACGCGGTCAAAGCCACGCTGCCGGAGATAGGCGACGGCACGTTCGATTGGCTCGATCGGCACCTCGATGAGCTCATCGGGGAGTCCCGGCACGTTCCAGTAGCACAGGCCGAGCGCCGCGATGCCCTCCCGCGCGAAACGCGCACCGAGGTTGCGCGGGATGTTCTCGTTGCCCTCGCTGCCGCCGAGCACGATGAGAGCCTTGCCGGAGTACGCTTCGACGTGCCGCTCCGGCAAGTGGAGGAATCCGAAGAAGCCGTCTTGTTCGACGGTGAACCGTTCCATGTCTCCACTTCCCAACGACAGGCCCCACGGCGGACCGCTTGATGCTTCCTAGAGACGTCGGGCGCTTTCTGCGGCCAGCGCGATGGTGGTGCCGTTGTGCAGGAGCGCCGAGGTCTGGGGTCGGATGATGCCGACGATTCCCGCGGCGAGAAGCGCCGAGTTGATGCCCATAACCGCGGTGAACGAGCGGTCGAGGCGCCCCATGAGGGAGCGGCTGAGCGCGTGCAGGCGCACGATGGCGTCGAGCCCGTCCGCGGCGAGCGTGACGTCGGCGACCTCCTGCGCGATGGCGGTGCCCGTGCCCATGGCGATGCCCACATCGGCGGCGGAGAGCGCCGGCGCGTCGTTAACGCCGTCACCCACCATGACGACGCGTTGCCCGCGAGCCACGAGCGCCTCCACGTAGGCATGCTTGTCCTCGGGGAGCAGGTCAGCCCGGTACTCGGTGATGCCCGCCTCGGCGGCGATGCGTGCGGCGGTGCGCTCGTTATCGCCGGTGAGCATGATGATGTGGCCGATGCCCTGCGAGCGAAGTGCCGCAATTGCCTCGGGCACTCCTGCCTTTAAGGGATCTTCGATGCCGAGCACGCCCACCAGCTTTCCGTCTTGGGCGAGGTAGAGCGGTGAGAGGCCTTCGAGGTCGCCGTTGATGCGCGCCTCTGCCTCGGGGGCGACTTCGACGTGCTCGTCCTCCATCACGAAGTGGCGACTACCGATGACGATGCGCTTGCCATCGAGCGCCGATGCGATGCCGTGCGCCACGATATAGGCGACCTCGGCATGGCGTTCGCGATGCTCGAGGCCGCGCGCGGCGGCGGCCACCACGGCGCGCGCCACGGGATGCGGGAAATGCTCCTCCAGGCAGGCCGAGGTGCGCAGCACCTCGTCCTCGGTCCAATCGGGCACGAGGGCGAGCACGCGCGCGACCCGGGGCGTCGCCTCGGTGAGCGTTCCCGTCTTATCGAACACGATGGTGTCGGCGGCGGCGATGGCCTCGAAATGCTTGGCACCCTTGACGGCCATGCCCTCGTGCGCGCTCTGGCTCATGGCGGCGAGCACGCTGATGGACGACGTGAGCCTGAGGGCGCAGGAGTAGTCGACCATGAGGGCGGCCGATGTCTTGGCAAGGCTTTTCGTGGTCGCCGCCACAAGCCCTGCAAGCAGGAAGTTCCACGGCACGAAGCGGTCCGCGAGGTGCTCGCGGCGCGTCTGGATCTCGCTTTTGAGCTGCTCGGAGGCTTCAACGAGATTCACGATGGAGCGGAGCTTGGTCGATGCGGGCTCGGCGCCCACGCGGATGACGATCTCGCCCTCTTCAACCGCGGTGCCGGCGAAGACGTCGTCGCCGGCCATGCGCTCGACGGCAAGCGGCTCGCCGGTGAGTGCCGCCTGGTTGACCATGGCCGCACCGCGTACCACCACGCCGTCGACGCACACGGGCATGCCGGTGCGCGCCACGACGAGGTCGCCCACGCGGAGACTCTGGGCGGGCACGGTGACCTCCTCGCCGTCCTCGAGGCGCCGGGCGTTTTGGGGAATGGTCATGAGGGAGCGAATGAGTTCGTGCTCTGAGCGTTCACGGGTGGCGTCCTCGAGGACCTCTCCCAAGTCGAGGAGGAACATGGTGCTCGCCGCGGTTTTGGGGTCGCGCTTGACAAACGATAGGCCGATGGCCGTGGCGTCGAGTACCGGCACATCGAGGCGGTGCCGCATGAGCGAGGTGAGGCCGGCGCGCAGAAACCCGAGGTAGTGAAGGCCGGCCCATACCGCCCTCAGTGCGGGCGGGAGGAGCCAGCGGCGGATGAGATGGTTGCCCACTAGGCGGATGATGCTGCGCGCGGCGGACGGGACCGCGGGCGCGAGCGCCGTGGGCGCCTGGGCGCGCGCCACATCGAGCTGGACGCGGCTGAGCTCGTTCAGCCGATCGAGCAGGGCGGTTCTTGCAAGGGCGTCGCGGTACCAGATGGCGACCGAGCGAATGCGCGGGTAGGAGCGCACGCGCTCGACGCCTGTCCACGAAGAGAGCGAGGCCTCGAGGGCGAGGGCGTCGGACGCCTCAAGGTGATCGGCAAACGTAAGGCGCAGCCGCCCCGGCACCTCGTGTTCGATGACGTATCGCACGGGCGCGCCTACGCCTTAGCGGGGACGGTCTCTGCGGCGGTATCCGACGCGCTGTCTTCCTCGTCCTCGACGCTGTAGACGGTTTCATTGAGATACGCGGCTTCGGCGACGATGTCGTCCATCTCGGCGCGTGCGCGTTCGACGGTGTCTTCACAGGCCTGCTTCGCGCGCAGCCCAGCCGCGACGGCTTCGACGTAGACGCGTTTCGCCCCGTCGCTCGTAAGCACCTTGGCGCCAACAGACCCGATCAGTACGCCCGCGCCCAAAAGCAGGCCGTGCGTCCCCTTGAGAAAGCCCAGAGTACTCATGCGAAACTCCTCTCTGCGCACAACAGTACGCCTTGGTAAACAATTACAAGTTAACTGTAGCTCACTTTGAGGAGAGGAGTGTTGTGATTTGCGAATTGGAAAGAACTTGCCGCCAAGAATTCGAAAGAATGCGGCGGCTGGCCGCATCCATCCCCGATAAGCGATCCACAGACGATCGTGACGGTCTACATATAGTATAGGTCCGGTGGTGATTAGGCGAGCAGGCAGATGAGCATAGCAGTGAACATGATCGTGAACACGAGGTTGCTCCACCCGCCGAAGAGAATGCACCGCGCTGGCTGCGGCATGCGCATCCACACGAGACCTAAAAAGCTCGTCACGATGGGCGTGAAGACGACAAACCAGACGGGGAAGACGGTCTGCCCGAGCACGATGGCGATGGCGAACAGGATGAACCCGGCGTACATGGGGGTCGTTGCCAGGCGCATGAGAAGCATGATGTTGGCGGAAACCTCCTCGTAGAGGTCCTCATGCCCCGCTTTAGCGATGATGGAGAGATAGGCGTACTGCGCGTGGTAGGCGCCGCCGCAGATGAGTGCGAAGGCAAGGAGTGCCGCTGCAAGCCAGACAAGCCAGGCGAGGTCGCCGCGCGCCATAAGGGGAAGCGCCAGAAAACCGAGCACGTAGAGGAAGGCTGCGACGGGCCCCAGCGCCCCTCCCACGCGCACGCGCGCAGCGGGAATATCGCGCATGATGTGCAGGTACGGCTTGAGCGTACCGTCCATGTCGTAGACACCAGGCGTGAAGTAGAGCAGCATGTCGCCGGCGAACATGAGAATTGAGCCGAAGAGGCCGAGGGTGGTGAGCGCAAGGGTGAACGGCATGATTCTCCTATCGAGGTCGTATGTTGGTGGGGCAGCACGTGTCGCCGCGCCAATTTGATCCAAGACGAATCAATTTGAAACCGAGCGCAATGAAGGCGAATCCGCCGAAGATGAGAATGGTTTCGGCGCTCACTGTGAGGCATGCGTTAGCAAAAGCACCGCAGGCGATTGCCCCGATGCCGACAACGCCTGCCATGGTGCCGGACATTCTCATATGTCTCTTCATGTTCATGTTGCTTTACCTTGCTTCGGTTCACGATGTCGTCGATTTTGGCGGGGAAGATTTCGATTTGGCGAACGATTGCCACGTGATTCTCAAAAGATAACCATGGTTAACTCTTTTGTATAACAAAGATGCCGAGAGGTCAATAGCCCCGATCCCATTGACTCTTCGCGCGCATGCGACGGTAAGTCATCGTTAGTGTTGGTGGTGACTGATATTGACCAATGTTCAATCACGGTGTACACTTCCGGTTGAGGAGGTGGCGGTGGTGACCAAAACCGTGATGAATCCCGAGGAGCGCAGGCGCGAGCTTCTCGCGTGCGCCATGAAGCTTTTCGCAGAAGAGGGTTACGACAACGTGTCCGTGCGCGCTGTAGCACGTGCAGCTGGTGTGGCTCCGGGGCTCGCCTACCACTACTTCGACTCCAAGGAGAAGATGTTCGCCGAGGCCATCGAGGATTATGCACGCCGCTGCGCCGAAAGCATCTGCGAGTTGCTGGACGACAATAATCTCTCGTTGGACGAGAAGCTCGAGCAGGCTCTTGAGCTCGGCGCGAGCGATGACTACCCTTACGCTGCATTTTTCCATACCGAAGGGCACGGCGCCCTGCACGACCGGCTCTCGCTCGCCATGTGCGAAGCGGTGCGGCCGCACCTGCGAGCCGCGCTCGAGGAGGATGCGGCGGGGGGGGGGGGGGCGCCCCCCGATGCCGACGAGCTCGCGGCGATCATGGTCTACGCCTGCGTGGGTCTCGCCTCGGGCCCGGACATGCCAGACGAGGCTGCCGTCGCGGCCGTCCGACGCTATCTCCGCGCGTTGCTTGCCGAGTTCCGTAAGGGGAGTACTGCGGACTAGGGGATCCCGCCCCGGCTGCGGCCGGGGCTCTTTTCGGCCGATTGTATTGAACATTGCTCAACAGAAAGGAAACAAGATGAACGACAGGATGGACAAGCAGGATGCCGAGCTGCTGCGGGCTCGTTCGCGCACGGCATTCGACGCGCAGGCGGCGACCTATGACGAGGGCATGCAGGGCGAGCACGCGCGGAACCTGTACCCGCACGTGCTTGCGGAGGTGACGCGTGCCGTGGCGGGTGACCCCGCACCGCGCCTCCTTGACCTCGGTTGCGGCACGGGTGCGCTCGGCGAGCTCGTGCTCTCCCGGCTGCCGGGCGCGCGCCTCACCTGCGTGGACCTGTCTCCGCGCATGGTCGAGGCAGCGCGCATGCGCCTGGGCGACCGTGCCGACGTCCTGCTCTGCGACGCCGAGCGCCTGCCCTTTCGCGACGGCTCGTTCGACGCCGCTTGGTGCAGTGACTCCTTCCACCACTACCCGGATCCGGAGCGTGCGGCCTTCCAAGCATGGCGCGTGCTCGCGCCCGGCGGCACCTTTATCATCGGCGACGCGTGGCAGCCGGCGCCCGCCCGCGCGATCATGAACGCATGGATGCCGTACTCGCGCGAGGGCGACGTCCGCATCTACTCCGAGGCCGAGCTGCGCCGCATCCTCGGCACCTGGTTCAGCGACGTGTCCTGGCGCCGCGTGGGCCAGACCGCCTGCATTGCCGTTGCGCGCAAGGGCGTCTGATGTTTTATGTCGAAAAACCCCTGGGGTAATTTTACGTGACGAGCGGCAAAGTCAACAGCCCGGCCTTTCCTTGGTCCACGCCTCGCGCCACGCCCTGGGGGAGATGCCGGCGGCATGTGAGAAGGCATGGCAAAAGGCCGAGACGCTTGGGTAGCCGAGCGCCTCGGCGATATCTGCAACAGATAGCGCGTCATCCTCAAGGAGCCGATACGCACGCCCCATCCGCGCATGGCGGGCGTAGGTGCCTACGGCCAGTCCCGTCTCGCGTTTGAACGCAGCGCAGAGATGCGATCGGCTCACGTAAAGCTCTCGAGCCAGGGCGCCCACGGTCGGAGGGGCTCCATTCAACTCGATAGCGGCGCGTATGCGTTCCTTTGCTTGGTCGGCAAGGCTCTGAGACGAGGAGTCTTCGCACGGCCCACGCGCCGCATCCATTGCGAGCGAAGCCATGAGTGAGGTGACATTCGAGAGCAGGCCGAGCTCCTCGCACGGGCGAAGCGGGGAGCTCGTGGGGATGGCGCTCAGTGCGCGCGCAATCGCTCGCTGGCTCTGGCGATTCCAGGGTTCGCCGAATGCCGGGAAAAGCCCTCGGAATTCCCCCGGATAGCGTCGGTCAAGCTCATCGAAGAAATCCGGCAGCATGATGAAGGAGCGGGAACGGTAGACATGATGCGCCAGCAGGCTGCTCGATAGGGTGCGCGGCCCTTGTTCGACAAACGTGGCAACCTCGTCCCTCGTGCGCCGTCCGTCGTGGGCGGACTCGATGAACCTGAGGGGGAGGCCGCAGCCTTGAGAGCAAGCCACGGCATCGTCTCCCATGGTGCAGGCGCACGCGTACGGCCCCAGCGAGCCCTCGAACAGCGGCATGTCCTCGAGCGGCTCGACGTCATGGCAGAGCACGAGACAGTTCGGGGACAGCGCGCAAAGCCACATCGAGCCTTTTGCCCTGCTGTTCGATGCTCCGCCTGCCCACACCGCTCCGCGCTGCTCAAGCCGGATACCAAGCTGCTCTACCTGTGGTTCGAAGAGCGCGACGAGCTCACGCGGGATGTCTCCCATGTTTGCCATTTTGAAGAAGCGTCCTTAGTACTTGCCGATTTGTATCAAATGAGTTAACCCAAACTAACAATATCGTCATCTCATGATACGGTGCGGAAGATATCCACGCAAGACTCCAAACGATAAGGGAGGATGACATGTCTGAATCGCAAGCAACTAAGGCGGGCAGCGCGCGCGGCAAGGGCGCCGTGAGCCGTCTGCTCGCCTTCGCCGGCCCGCGCCGTGCGCTCACGTACCTGGGCTGCGCGCTCTCGGCCGTCTCGATGCTCGTGAGTTTTGGCCCGTACGTCTGCATCTGGCTCGTGGCGCGCGACCTCATCGCCGTGGCACCCGACTGGGGCGCGGCCACGGGGATCGCCGCGTACGGCTGGTGGGCGTTCGCTCTCTCGGCAGCGAGCATCCTTCTCTACTTCGCTGGCCTCATGTGCACGCACCTCGCTGCCTTCCGCTGCGCGTCCAACATGCGCAAACGCACTACGGACCATCTCATGCACGCGAGCCTGGGCTACTTCGACACGCACGCCTCGGGCGCCCTGCGCCGTGTGGTGGACGGCTGCGCTGCGGAAACCGAAGGGCTTCTTGCCCACAAACTGCCGGACACCGCGGGTTCCGTAGCCATGATCGTGGGCATGCTGGTGCTGTTCTTCGTTTTTGACTGGAGGCTCGGCCTCGCGTGCCTTGTCGCGGTGGTCGTCTCGCTCGGCTGTATGTTCTACATGATGGGCGGGCGCGGCATGGACTTCATGACGCGCTACATGGAGTCGCTCGTCAAGATGAACAAGACCGGCACCGAGTACGTGCGCGGCATCCCCGTGGTCAAGGTCTTCCAGCAGACGGTCTACAGCTTCCGCGCGTTCCACGACGCCATCGAGGAGTTTACGCGGCTCGCGCAGGACTACGCTGTCAAGTGGTGCCAGACGCCGCAGTCGCTCTCGCTCACCATCATCAACGGCGTCGCGATCTTTCTCGTGCCGGCAGCGATCCTCGTAGCCCCCGGCGAGGGAGACTTCGCGCGCTTCGTGGCCAACTTCGCGTTCTACGCGATCTTCTCGGCGGTGATTCCCACCGCCATGACCCGCGTGATGTTCATGTCCGAGGCATTCCAGTCCGCCGCGGACGCGGTCACGCGCGTCGAGGAGGTGCTGGCTGCGCCCGTGATATCCGCCCCCGCCGCACCTCGCACGCCCGCGGGCAACGCCATCCGCTTCGAGGACGTGACCTTTACCTACGAGGGCGCGGACGCTCCGGCGCTCGACCACGTGAGCTTTGAGGTGCCGGCCGGCGCGACGGTGGCGCTTGTGGGCCCCTCCGGCGGCGGCAAGACCACGGCGGCGAGCCTCGTGCCCCGCTTCTGGGACGTGGACGCCGGACGCGTGACGCTCGGCGGCGTGGACGTGCGCGAGATGGACCCGCACGACCTCATGGACCGCGTTGCCTTTGTCTTCCAGGCCAACCGGCCTTTCCGCCAGACGATCCTGGAGAACGTGCGCGCCGCGCGCCCCGAGGCCACCCGCGAGGAGGCGCTCGCCGCGCTTGAGGCCGCCCAGTGTGCCGACATCCTGGAGAAGCTGCCCCAAGGTGCCGACACGCTCGTGGGGACGGGCGGGACCCACCTCTCCGGCGGCGAGGTGCAGCGCCTCATGATCGCCCGCGCGATCCTGAAGGACGCTCCGGTGGTGGTGCTCGACGAGGCGACAGCCTTCGCCGACCCTGAAAACGAGGTCAAGATCCAGGCAGCCTTCAAGCGCCTCGCCCGAGGGCGCGACGGCTCGGCGCGCACCGTCCTCATGATCGCGCACCGCCTCTCCACGGTGCGGAACGCCGACAAGATCGTGGTGCTCGACGCCGGGCGCGTGGCCGAGCAGGGCACGCACGACGAGCTGCTGGCAGCGGGCGGTCTCTACGCCCGCATGTGGGCCGACTACGAGAAGTCCGTGAGCTGGCGCATCACGAGTGGGAATGGGTTGGTTGGGGACGTGTTCCGTCCAACCCATTTTGATTCGGATGGATCATGTCCCAATGGGTTGGACGGAACACGTCCCCAACCAACCCATTCCCAGGAGGTGGAGTAGATGAGCATCCAGGAGAAGTACGCCCTCACCGACGAGGGCATGCGCAACGTCAAGCTCGGCGCCGTGTGGACGGCAGCCTCGAACCTCGTGGTCTTTGGCGGCGTGGGTGCCCTCTACCTGCTCATGAGTGAGCTCGTGGCACACCTCACCGAGGGCGCGCCGCTGCCGAACCTCCTCCCGTACGCAGCTGGCCTTGTCGCCTTTGCCGTCGCGCTCTTCGTAGCGGAGTACTGGGCCTACTACTACCAGTACGGCGTCATCTACAAGGAGAGCGGCCGGCAGCGCATCAACCTCGCCGAACGCCTGCGCAAGCTGCCCTTGGGCTTCTTCGGCCGTCGCGACCTAGCCGACCTCACCGAGACCCTCATGACCGACGTCAAGACCACCGAGCACGCCTACAGCCACGTGCTGCCCGAGCTCTATGGCGCCTACATTACGCTCACCGTGGCGGCCGTCTGCCTGTTCTCCTTTGACTGGCGGCTCGCGCTCGCGTCGCTCTGGAGCTGCCCGGTGGGGCTCGCCATCCTCTTCGGCGCGCGGCGCGCGCTCCAGCCCATGATGGAGGCTACGCGCATGCGCGGCCTTGCAACCTCGGAGGACATCCAGGAGGCGCTCGAGTGCGTGCGCGAGGTGCGCGCGACCAACCAGGAGGAGCGCTACCTCGAGCACATCCATGCCGATGTGGACGCCGCGGAGCGCCAGGCAGCCCGCTCGGAGATCGCCTGCGGCATCGCCGTCAACGGCGCCCAGATCGTGCTGCGCCTGGGTCTTGCCACCACGGTGCTCGTGGGCGCGGCGCTCATCTTGGAAGGGTCGTGCACGTTCATGACGCTCTTCGCGTTCCTTGTGGTGGTGAGCCGCATCTACGCGCCCTTCGACCAGTGCCTCATGCTCATCGCCGAGCTCTTCTCGGCCAAGACCGCCGCGGCGCGCATGAAGGGCTTCTACGAGGAGCCGCTCGCGCAGGGCGGCCAGACGTATGAGCCTGCCGGGCACGACGTCGCCTTCGAGGACGTGTCCTTCTCCTACGATCGTGGCGAGAAGGTCCTCGACGGTGTGACGTTCACGGCGCGCGAGGGCGAAGTCACGGCGCTCGTGGGCCCCTCCGGCTCCGGCAAGTCCACCTGCGCCCGTCTGGCAGCGCGCCTGTGGGATGCCGACGCGGGGCGCGTAACCGTGGGCGGCGTGGACGTGGCGGCCGTTGACTCCGAGGTCCTTCTCGGCGACTTCTCCGTGGTCTTCCAGGACGTGCTGCTCTTTGACGACACAGTGATGGGCAACATCCGACTGGGTCGGCGCGGCGCCACCGACGACGAGTTCGTGAGCCGCCTGCCGCAGGGCTACGACACGATGATCGGTGAGAACGGCACGCGCCTTTCCGGCGGTGAGCGCCAGCGCATCTCCATCGCCCGCGCCCTGCTCAAGGACGCGCCGGTCGTGCTCCTGGACGAGGCAACGGCGTCACTCGACGTGGAGAACGAGACGCAGGTGCAGGAGGCGCTCAGCCGTCTGCTCGCCCGCAAGACCGTCATTGTGATCGCCCACCGCATGCGCACCGTCATGAGCGCGGACAAGATCGTGGTGCTCGAGGACGGCCGCGTGGCGGAGCAGGGCTCTCCGGAAGAGCTGCTCGCCGCGGGCGGCCTCTTCGCCCGCATGGTCCGCCTGCAAACCCAGAGCGCGGACTGGACGCTGTAGGCTCTCGTTGCCAGCACGCGTATTTTCTGTTCGATCGGCCGTCCGCGGGCTCCATGTTCGCGGACGGCTTCTAAAAAAGATAACCAAATCTAACTTTTTTCTAGCAAAGGTAGCTCATATCTGATAAGTTAAACAAGGCTAACAAATGAGAAGTACAGGAGGCATTGTGGAGCGACCGATTACACCCCAAGCGTTCGAGGCCATAGCGATCCGCTCCTGGGCTCCTGTGCTTCTTGGCGCGAAGCCAGCCAACCTCTTCACGTTCCGCGGGTGCTTCGTTGCGGACTGCCCTGATTGCTCCGAGGAGCGATGTCCGGCGGCGGCGGACGCGGAGGGTGAGGCGGACTTGTTTGCGGCGCGGCGGCGCGCCCTTTCGCACATCGTGGCGGAGCTCGACGAGAAGCTCGCCCGCGAAGGGGTGCGCTGCCGCGTCATCGCGTGGCGGCCGTTCGGCGCGCTCGTGTACGCGTATCGCCCAGCTCTCCTCGAATGCCATCTGGGCGATGACGACGTTGCGGGCGACCTCTTGTGCCTGGGGTATCCTGCCTGCGCGCACGCGCGACATGGAAGGGGGTTGCGCCTGGCCGTGCCTGCTCGGCGCGCCCCCTTCGCATCCGCCCGCGACGAGGATTTCCTCAGCGCTTGCGTCGAGCGTCTTGCCGAACGGTTCACCGAGCAGGCCGTGCCCCATGAGGTCGGCTACTTCCTCGGGTATCCCGCGGCCGATGTACGTGGTTTCATCGAGCACGAGGGGCGCGAGTTCCTGTGCTGCGGGTGTTGGAAGGTATATGGCGACGTGCGCGGTGCGCAGTATCGGTTCGCGCGATACAAGCGCTGCACCCGGCGCGCGCAGGCCCTCTTCGCGGCGGGCATGTCGCTGGTTGATCTAGCCCGCGACCCGGCGCGTTCCCGCGTTGCGTAGTGCGGCAGATTTCATCGTGGTACCAGGCTGTTACATGCAGCCTCTAATAGAAAGGTAGGAGTATGGGCAAGATCGCGGTTGTGTACTGGAGCGGCACGGGCAACACCGAGGCCATGGCGGAGCTCGTTGCCGAAGGCGCGCGCGACGCGGGGGCGGAGGCAGAGGTGATCACCTGCACGGAGTTCTCGGCATCGGCGCTTGACGATTATGATGCGTTCGCCTTCGGCTGTCCCGCAATGGGATCAGAAGAGTTGGAGAGCGACGAGTTCGAGCCTATGTGGGATGGGGTCGAACCGGAACTTCCTGGTCGAAAGGTCGCTTTGTTCGGCAGCTATGATTGGGCGGACGGTGAGTGGATGGATCTTTGGCGTGAGCGTGCCGAGGCGGCAGGCATCACGATTTCCGATACGGTTATCGCCAAGGACTACCCCGAGGGCGAGGCGGCAGAGGCCTGCAAGGCGCTCGGCGCTTCGCTGGCGTAGAGCTCTAGGCAGATCGGATGACGCGGCGCGCCGGACGAGGTGTCCGGCGCGCCTTTTTGCATCCCGAAAGGGTGGATCTTCGCCTCTTGTATGCGAACTACGGCATCCCGTGAAACCAAGGTAAAGCGGTAGAATTCGTCTCTGTTGGGAGGAGTCGATTCACTGCAGTTTTATCCGCTCAAACGACCGATATAATGCCCGATGCCAAGGGAGGGCATCTTATGGAGCACCGTATCGTTGAGAAACCCGCGTTCCGTCTTGCCGGTGTTATAGCGCGGGTGCCGATGCAGTTTGAGGGCGAGAACCCAGCTATTGCAGAGCTTGCCCAAAGCATCACCCCCGCACAGCGCATCGAGCTGCATCGCTTGCAAGATATGGAGCCGAAGCGCGTGGTGAACGCTTCGTGGAACTCGGACACCGATTTTCAGGAGGAGGCGGGCGCGCTTACGCACCTTATTGGCGTGCCGACCACGGCGACCGAGGTGGGGGAAGGGCTTGAGCTCGTAGAGATTCCAGCACTTACCTGGGCGGTCTTTCCAAGCGATGGACCGCATCCCCAGACTATGCAGCAAACGACCGCGAGGATCTACGCAGAGTGGCTTTCCGAGGCGCCTTGGGAACTCGACGGGTTCCGTATGTTCTCGTTTAGCGACATTCGCGACGATGGCACGGCGTACAGCGAGATCTGGGTGCCCGTGAGAAAAAAGTAGGGAGCGAGGCCGCATAAAGGCCTCGCATGCAATGGGTGCGAGCAAGGTGCCCGCTATAATTTCGAACGCGGTTTGATTGCGGAGAGAAAGGAGGGTCGATGCCTGATTACGCGCCTGCCAATCGCTTTGAAGGCAGCTCTTCGTCGTGGATGCTTAAGCTCGGGTTCGTATGGGGCGGTGAGCTCGTGTCTGTGCTCACGAGCTCTATCTTGCAGATGGGTTTTATCTGGCACATCACGTTTACGACGAACTCTGCGAGCATGCTCTCACTTGCTTCGCTTGCGGGCTTTTTACCACTTGCACTGTTCGGCATGTTTGCGGGGGCCATCGTCGACCGTCTGCCGCTCAAGCGCACGCTTGTAGGAGCGGATCTGTTCATTGCGGCGGTGAGCGCCATTGTGGCCGCGGTATCGCTTACAGGCGCGTTGCCCGTGTGGGTGGTTATGGTGGCGCTTTTCTTCCGGGCTATCGGCAACGCGTTTCACACGCCGGCGTTCCAAGCGCTCACGCCGCTCGTTGCTCCTCCTGAACACCTTACGCGACTCGCGGGCGTAACTCAGGCGGTTCAATCCGGCGGTTACATCTTGGGGACGGCGATCGCGGCGGTTATCTATCCGCTCTGGGGGCTCACAGCCATGATCGCGCTTGATGTGGCGGGCGCTCTGTTCGCAACCGTCGCTATCATCGCGGCGCGGCTCGATGTGGGCGGGGCGGGCGCAAGGGATGCTGCCGAAGCGCCTGTAAATGCTGGCGGCATGCTCGCTCAGCTGCGTGCCCTTGTTTCCGAGACGGCGGAGGGCTACCGCGTCCTGCGTGGCTACGGGGGATTGTTTGCCCTTCTGTGGTGCGGCTTTGCCTTTACGCTTGTGTTCTCGCCCATCTCGGCGCTCTTTCCCATCATGACGCTCGATCACTTCGGCGGCACCACGGGCGATGCCGCGATGGCCGAGATCGTGTTCTCGATGGGGATGATCGCGGGATCGGCGGTGCTCGCCTCGTGGGGCGGATTCAAGAACCGTGCGTTCACGGTGGTCGCGGCTACGGCGCTCTATGGTGTGGCGACGTTTGGGGCTGGTCTTCTCGGCACCGGTGGGTTCTCGCTTTTTCTTGCAGCGAGTTTTCTCATGGGGTTCAGCTCGCCGTTTTACTCCGGTCCGCAGACGGCGCTCATGCAGGAGAAGGTCCCACCCGAGTTTCTGGGCAGAGTATTCGGTTTGTATGGAGCCATCATGTCGTGGGCGTTGCCGTTGGGGCTCGCTGGCTCATCGCTCTTCGCAGATGTTGTGGGAGCTTCTGCATGGTTTGTTGGAGCGGGTGCGGCGATGGTTGTGCTTGCCGCGATTACATGGGCGATTCCGAGCATCCGGCATGTCGAAGCGCCTCACGGTGATTTGAGCTAAGGTGAGAGCTGGGGTACCTATGCTTCACAATTGCACCCTCTACATCGATGCCGACGCGTGCCCGGTCACGCGCGAGGCGCTCAGCTGCGCACGGCGCGCCCGGGTAAGTGTCGTCATCGTGGGTAACACCACACAGAACCTCGAGCGGCACGTCCGGCGCGACGACCCGCGCGACGCGGGTAATGCTCGCGGCCGCGACGCCACGCATGGAGGCTTTTGGGTGGACGTGCTCGACGTGTCCGTCGGCGCGGACAGCGCGGACTTCGCCATCGTGGAGCGCCTGCAGCCGAACGACGTGGTGGTTACGCAGGATATCGGCCTTGCGAGCATGGTGCTCGGGCGCGGTGCGGCAGCCATCGGCGTGCGCGGGCGCGTCTACACCAAGGCTACGATCGACATGGACCTCTTCATCCGCCATGAGGAGAAAAAGGTGCGCCGCGCTGGCGGCCGCACGCGCGGACCCGCGGCGTTCACGGACGAGGATCGAGCGCGGTTTACCCGTAACCTCGATGAACTCTTGCGGCAGGGCGGGGAGGAGCCAGGCGACGTTCGGGGCGCCTAATCTTCGTCGCTGTGCGAGAGCTGCACCAACGCGAGGCACGCGAGGCCGATACCAAGCAGGCAGAAGGCATTGCGAGGGTCGACCTCATCCATGATGGTGAGCGCCGTCACGCCCACGCCCATGGCAAGTGCGACCGCTTTGAGCACAAGCTCTGCGAGCGCGGGAACCTTGAAGTGCTTGGGTTGTTCCTGCGCGGCCGTCTTTACTTCAAGAAGCTCATCGACGGAAACACCGAGCACCTCGGCGAGTTTCGGAAGCGATGCAACGTCGGGGAATGAAAGGTCACGCTCCCACTTGCTTACCGCTTTGTCCGTAACACCCATCTCGCGCGCGAGGTCGAGCTGAGTCATACCCTTTTCTTTGCGCAGTGCAGCGATGGTGGAGCCAAATGATTGCTTTGTCATGAGAAGTCCTTTCACGTGGGGGGCGATGACGTACCCATCGTTTCATGCCAGGGGCGCGCGCTCAACCGACCGCTAGTTTAGTTTACCCGACCAGTAGTCGAGTCAAGGTTGAGTATGTGTGAGCTGGGAAGATGCCAAAGTTGGGCGCGAGCGCGCGTGGTTGCGCGCCTTGCGCTCCTCCGCCGCAAGCCCTATCTCACCTTGCCTTTTCGGTTGTTTGGGCGGTAGAGTTTATGGGCGGTCGAACAGGAGGGGTGCTGCGTGGACTTTGGGTTCGTGGCGATGCAGATGCTGGTGGTTTCTCTACCCATCGTGCTGGGTTGGGCGATCAACAAACTTGGGTTTCTTAATCCCGAGCTCGACTCCGGGCTATCCCAGCTGGTCATGAACATAGCGTTGCCCTGCACCATTCTGGCGGCGCTGCATGATGCCGAAGCGCTCCCTTCGATCGAGACGATGTTGCTCATCGTTGCTGCAACGTTCCTCGTGTACGTGGTGGCGGTTCCTATGGCCTTCGCCATTACGGCTCTGTTGCGCGTTCCCGTGGAAACGCGTGCGGCGTATCGGTTTGCCGTCGCGTTTGGCAACTGCGGCTTCATCGGCCTGCCGGTGATTTCCGCGATATTTGGTACAAGCGCACTGCTCTATGCTGCCATATCGCTCATACCGGCTAACGTGGCGCTTTTCGGTGTGGGCGCGCTGCTGTTTTCCAGCGCGGAGGGCGATGCGGCAGATGGCGGGATCGGCAAGAAGCTTCGCCGAGTGTTCGCTTCGCTCAAGACCCCGACGCTCGTCATGAGCGTCGCTGTGCTCGTCCTTGCGCTTTTGGGCATTAAGGACCTGGGAATCGTAGGCGATGCGGCGAGCATTGTGGGGCAGATGACGACGCCGCTTGCGCTGCTCGTGACCGGATCGTCGATGGCGACATACCAGGTGCGCTCGATGCTTACGAATTACCGCGCATATATCGTTGCGGCTGTTCGTTTGGTACTGGTGCCGCTTGCGAGTCTTGTGGTGATACGCCTGCTTCCGCTTGATCCCCTCGCGACCGGCGTGGTGATCGTGGATTCTTCCATGCCTGTAGCGACGGTGGGCACGCTTTTCTGCCTGCAGCATCACGTGGATGTGAAGCCCATGCTGCAGATCACCTTCATCTCGATCGTGGGATCGATTCTGAGCATCCCGCTCGTGACGGTGCTCGTGGGTGCGTAAAAGAAAGAGAACGACGGGTTACCTTCTTAGCTGCATTGCCGTAATCTACCAGTCACTTGGCGGATGGACGGGTCTACGTTTCGTAGGTGGCGTGCGTGCTCGCGTCCATGCATACTGGGGCGCAGCACGTGCCTTTGCTGTTCAAGTAGATCATGGACGAAGGGAATCGTTATGCCGGGATACCTAACCGCCGAAACCATCAAGGGCCTGCGCGAGGGGCGCGGCCTCACGCAGCGTGCCCTCGCGGATGCTGTGGGCGTGACTGACAAGGCGGTGTCGAAATGGGAGTCCGGGCGCGGCCTGCCCGATATAAACCCGCTGGAGCCGTTGGCGGCGGCGCTCGGGGTGTCGGTGGCGGAGCTTCTTACGGGGGACATTCGCCAAAACGCTAACCGCGCGGGCAACCTCATGCGGGCGCGGTTCTATGTATGCCCCGTATGCGGTAACGTCGTTTACGCCCTCGGCGAAGGGTCGTTCTCGTGCTGCGGGGTGCATCTCGTGCCATGCGAGGCGGAGGAGCCTGACGAGGCGCATGGGCTGCAGGTGGAGCGCGTCGAGGACGAATGGTACGTCACGCTCGACCATCCCATGACCAAGGAGCATTACATCAGCTTCATCGCGTACGTCACGATGGACGGCATCACGTTCAAGAAGCTCTACCCCGAGCAGGAAGCCGCGGCGCGGCTCCGCATGGGGGCGTCGGGCACGCTCTATGCCTATTGCAACCGGCATGGGCTCTTCAAGGTGCGCACGCCGCGGCGTTCGCAGGTAGCTGGCCGCGTATAGGAAAGCGCGCGCCGGGGGGCGGCCGACGTTCACCCGGCGCGCGTGGTGCAGCTACCCGAGCAGCACATTCGCGAGCGCGGCTCCGCCGTAGCCCACGAACGCGCCGATGGCCATCGCGATCAGCATTTTTCCGACGGCGCGTACGATCTTCAGCCAGCGGGGGATGAGGCTTTCGCGCCGGCGCTTCTCGGTGTCGCGCTCGACGTCCTCGCCGTTCCAGAACGAGAGGATCTCGTGGTAGGTGACGAGGTCGTGGTCGCGCTTGATGCGCTCGACCCAGCAGGCGGCGAACATGGCGACGTCCCAGAGCACGAGGGCGAGCACGAAGGTGGGCACGGTCTGCTCGAGCGGCCAGCCCCAGGCGAACGTCTGCAGGCATATCCAGGCCATGGCGAGGAGCACGAGCAGCAGGAATCCTACCATCACGTAGCTCAGGCGCTTCATTGTGCGGACATCGGCGTCGATCGTTTCGGTCATGGTCTCAACATCTCCTTTGATGAGGGCGTCCACGGTCACGCCGAAGATCTCGGAGAGGAGGATGAGGCTCTGGACATCGGGATAGGTCTTGTCGTTCTCCCACGAGCTGATCGTCTGGCGGCTCACGTACACGCGCGCCGCGAGGTCGTCCTGCGACATTCCTGCGTTCGCTCGCTGTTCGCGTATGCGTTTCCCGACTTCCATGCCGTACCTCCCTTGCGTTGCTTCGGTGCGACCCTTGCGATTTCGACCATGCCACATGCTGCCGCATCGTACCATCAAATGGAGCCGACAAGGCGCGGATGGGGCGCATGAACGCGTGTCGGGAGTTCTTGACATGGCCTTGAGCTGGTATGTTGCGTAGCGCGAGAGCCGCAGATGCTGCCGGCTACTCGTTTTCGGCGATATCTTTTATGAAGAATCGGTTCATCGTGCTGTGCTGGACGAAGGAAGGTCGCTCGATGAGTTCGAAGCCAAGGCGACGGTAAAGGCGCAGCGCCGCTTCAAGGTTTGAATGCGTTTCGAGGTAAAGACGACGAAAACCGCGTTCGCGGGCGGTCGCTTCGACAGCATCCATGAGCGCGGTCCCTATGCCTTGGTGCCGCGCCGCATCATCGACATAGAGCTTTTGGACTTCCGCGCAGCGGTCGAAGGGAGGAAAAGCCGAAAGCCCGGCGCCGCCCAGCACGGTGCCCCGATGGTCGGCGGCGACGAAGTACGCTCGGCTCCGTTCATCGGCAGCATAGTACGTGCTGAGGTGATCGAGCTCTGGATCGAAATAGGCTGTGCCAGGGATATCGAGCCCGTGGGCACGGAGCGCGGCGCGTGCGATGCGAGCCATGGCGGCATCGTCTCGGGGCGCGATGGGTCGGATGTGAACGCCCGGGGTTTCAGACTCGTCTAACACAGGTCTGCCCTATGACTTCTTCTCCATGACGTTTCCGCACTTGGGGCACTTCACGCGGATGCGCCCTTTGCCGCGCGGCACGGAGAGCATCTGGCCGCAGTTCTTGCACTTGAAGTACATCGTGGTCTTGCGGTTGGCCCACATCTTCTGGGCGGTTCGCTTGGTGCGTTCGAAATTCGTGCTCCTCGACGAGCTGGGGTTGGGACGGTAGCCGCCATGTCCGCCCTTGAAGCGCTCACCGATCACGGGAACGCGTGCCATGAGCGTGCAGAACTGCTCGTTTTCGCGGCGGCGCGCCGGGAAGTTCTTGGAGAACGCGCGCAGCAGGGCGACGACGATCACGATGAGCGCCACGATCGAGACGAACCGTGCACTGGAAAGCGTGCCCAGGAGCGCGAGCACCAGGCCGACGGCACCGAGCGCCGTTGAGAGATCGTCGACGCCGTAACGTCCTTTCATGAAGTCCTGCATGCGGGTGTCCTTCCGAATACGTGAAGCGCCCGCGCGCCTCGTATGAGATGCGCGGGCGTTGGTTTTGACTGCCTTAGTTGTACCCAGATGCGGCGCGGTTATCCGAACGCGGCGCGACAAAACCTCCATCCAGCCAATAACCCCCGTCCCCAATGGCGGGGGGGTCCCTAATGGCGGGTTAGCGGGCGAGCTTGTCGATAACCTGCGCGATCTCTTTGAGCTTCTCGTCCTTTTCCGCCGTGCTGCCGCTATCCGCCGCCGTGCGCACGCAATGTTCGACGTGTGCTTTGAGTACATCGGCGTTCACGCGGGCAAGAAGCGATTCGGTCGCCATGAGCTGTGTGGAGATGTCGATGCAGTACCGGTCTTCCTCCACCATGCGCATGATGCCATCGATCTGCCCGCGCGCGGTTTTGAGCAGGCGAAGCACCTGGTCGCGATTCGCCTGCATACTAGGCTGCCTCGACAGAGACCGCCTTGAAGCCGGCTGCTTCGACGGCAGCGGTGAGCGCCTCCGCGGCTACCTCGCCAGAGCACTCGACCTGGACGGTATTGGTCTCGTGGTTCGCATCGGCGTCCGTCACGCCGGCGACCTTCATGAGCTCCGTCTCGACGGCGGCATCGCAGTGTCCGCAGTGGAGGCCTTCGGTCTTGATGATGTAGTTCATGGTACGTTCCTTTCTTTGGTGCGAATGTTAAAAAAACCTGGGGTAATGTTACCTTTTGGGACGGAACCCACGGAGGCGCAGAGCGTTCGTAACGACGCAGAGGCTCGAGAGACTCATGGCGGCAGCGCCGAACATCGGGGAGAGCTGCCAACCTAAAAGGGGATAGAACACGCCGGCAGCGAGCGGGATGCCGCAGGCGTTATAGAAGAGCGCCCAGAAGAGGTCTTCCTTGATGTTGCGGATGACGGCGCGGGAAAGCTCGATGGCGCGCGCGACGTCCAGAAGATCGCTTTTCATGAGCACCACATCCGCACCTTCCTTGGCGATATCCGCGCCCGCTCCGATGGCGAGGCCAACATCGGCGCGCGCGAGGGCGGGGGAGTCGTTGATTCCGTCGCCCACCATCGCGACGCGTTTACCCGCGTCCTGCAACTCGCGTACGTGGCGCTCTTTGTCCGCCGGCAGGACATCGGCGATGACGTCGTGAGGGTCCAGCCCGACTCTGTCTGCGATCGCTTCAGCGGTAAGGCGGTTGTCCCCGGTGAGCATGATGGCGTCCACGCCAAGCTCGTGCAGCGCGCGAATCGCGTCGGCGCTGGTGGGTTTCACCTCGTCTGCGACTGCGATAATGCCGGCAAGCTGTCCGTTTCGGGCGAAGAGAAGCGGCGTCTTGCCTTCGTGTGCGAAGCGCTCGAGCTCGCCTGTGGGCACCTCGATATTGAGCTCCGTCATGAGCTGCGCGCTGCCGGCTGCGATGACGCTCTCTCCCTCGCGCGCCGTGACGCCGCGCCCGGGAATGGCCCGGAAATCCTCCACCGTGCGCGCGGCGATGCCAAGCTCGCTTGCCCGCGTCATGATAGCTTCGGCGAGCGGGTGCTCGCTGCGCTTCTCGAGCGCGGCGGCGAGCTTCATGAGCGCCTTCTCGCTCATGGCCGGCGTGCCATCGGGGCGCATGGCGGGAATGACGTCGGTCACAGCGGGTGTGCCCTTCGTGACGGTGCCGGTCTTGTCGAGTACCACCGTATCGATGCCGCGTAGCGTTTCAAGAGCTTCAGCGCTCTTGAAGAGAATTCCCATCTCGGCGCCCTTGCCGGTGCCCACCATGATGGCGACGGGCGTAGCGAGGCCAAGTGCGCAGGGGCAGCTAATCACCACGACGGCGACGGCCGAGGTAAGCGCTTCGCTAACCGATCCGCCCGCGATGAGCCATGCCACGAACGTGACGGCTGCGATGCCGAGTACCACGGGCACGAACACGCCGGCGACCTTGTCTGCAAGCCGTGCGATGGGCGCCTTGGTGGCATTCGCGTCCTCCACGAGCTTGATGATCTTGGCGAGCGCTGTGTCCGCGCCCACGCGCGTGGCGCGGAACGTGAACGAGCCGGTGCGGTTGATGGTTGCGGCGTTCACCGTATCTCCTGCCGTCTTTTCCACGGGGATAGATTCGCCCGTGAGCGCGCTTTCGTCCACGGCGGAAGACCCGTCGAGCACCACGCCGTCCACGGGGATGGATTCGCCCGGACGCACGAGCACGGAATCGCCGAGCTGGATCGCCTCAACGGCGACAGTCTCTTCCGTGCCGTCGGCGCGGACGCGGGTCGCGGTCTTCGGCGCGAGGTCGATGAGCTTCTCGATGGCGCCGCCCGTTTTGGACTTGCTGCGCGTTTCCAGATACTTGCCCACGGTGACGAGCGTGAGGATGGTGCCCGCGCTCTCGAGGAAGAGGTTGTTCATGGCAACATGGTGCGCCGCCGCCGTGTCGCCTGCGGCGAGGTCGGCGGACATGAGGAACATCGCGTACACGGACCACGCGACGCTCGCCGTGGCGCCGATCGCGATGAGGGCGTCCATGGTGGGGGCGCCGTGCGCCATGGATTTGAAGCCGTTGATGAAGTAGGCGCGGTTCACGTACAGGATGGGTAGGGTGAGTACGAGCTCGGTGAGCGCAAGCGTCATCGAGAAGTTGGGATCGGTGAAGACGCTGGGCAGCGGCCAGCCCAGCATGTGACCCATGCCAATGTAGAAGAGCGGAATCCAGAAGATGAACGAGGCAACAAGGCGTGTCTTCATGGCGCGCGCCGTGGCTTCGAGCTTCTTGGTGGGCGATTCAAGGCGTGCCGAGCGGAAGCCCGTTGCCCTCGTATCGGCCGCCGCGCCCTGGGCACCACCCGCGCCGGTTGCAGCAACGGGCGCCGCGGAGTACCCCGCGCGGTCGACGGCATCGCAGATGTCCTGGTTAGAGAGGGTTGCGTCATCGAAGTCGACGGTCATGGAGCCCGAGAGCAGGTTCACCGCAACGTTTTCCACGCCTGCGAGCTTGCAGACCGCCTTCTCCACATGCGCTTGGCACGCCGCGCAGGTCATGCCTCCCACGTCGAATGTTTCATGGGCCATAGTGGCTTCCTTTCAATGACTCATGTGGGGCAGGTTTGCATGAGTCGTGCGACGGAATCGGTTCGCTTCTTATCGAGCATTCTATACCCCCAGGGGGTGGGGGTATATACAAGGAGCGCCATACGTTGATAAAAATTTGTTACCGATGCTGGCCGGTTCCTTACCGTTTGGTTCGCAATCCTTCGTATAATCAGGTCATGAACCGTGTTCGCACGGTGTTTCGAGCGTTAGGAGGAGTCCATGTCCTACACCATCTACAACTTCCTGAACAACGATGACGTCAAGGTTCTGCACCAAGCCGGTCAGTACCAGGTCATCCAGTGGGATCGCGACCTCTCGGTGGCTCCATGGAGCGCGCAGCAGGCATGGTTCGCCTCACAGATGGATGTGCGCCGCCGTCAGCTCGTCGCGACGCTCGACGGGCGCACGGGCGTCACACTCCAGGCGGGCGCCATGCAGTGGACGGTCGGCCAGGTCCAGGCGACGACCGGCGTGAAGGGCGTGGGCGACCTTCTGGGCAAGGCGGTGCGCGGCGCCGTGAGCCAGGATTCCATCATCAAGCCCGAGTACACGGGCGTGGGCATGCTCGTGTGCGAGCCCACCTGGCGCCACCTGCTCATCATCGACCTCGCCCAATGGGGCGGCTCGGTGGTTCTCAACGACGGCCTCTTCCTTGCCTGCGATAGCACGCTCCATCACGACCTTCAGCGACGCTCGAACATGTCTTCCGCGCTTGCTGGCAACGAGGGCCTCTTCAACCTGCGCCTCGACGGACAGGGTTTCGCGGTGCTCGAGTCTCCCTGCCCCCAGACGGAAGTTCTCTACATCGACCTTCAGAACGACGAGGTTAAGATTGACGGCAACTACGCGCTCGCGTGGACGAGCGGCCTCCAGTTTACGGTTGAGCGCTCCGGCAAGTCGCTCATCGGCTCCGCCGTGGGTGGCGAGGGCCTGGTGAACGTCTACCGCGGCACCGGTCGCATCATGATGGCGCCGATGCAGGCGGCAACGGGTTGGAACACGAACGCCGCGAATCCCACGAGCTAAGTGCGCCGCATCAAAAGGGGTTGGTCGAGGACGTGTTTCATGCAGCCCGTCCCTCTTCCGTATGCTTGTGTGGCTCAAGATGGGTTGGACTGAACACGTCCTCGGCCGACCCATCTGGGTATCATGCAGGCAGCATCTGTTTATTCGAAAGGGGTGCTCATGGCAGCTGAGGAACTCAAGCGTATGGTCGATGCGGCGGAGGGACGCGAGGAGGTCGATGTCCTGTTCAAAAACGCGCAGATCGTCGACGTATACGGCCTGCGCGTCATGCCTGGCCGCGTTGCGGTAAAAGACGGCGTGATCGTGGGCGTGCTCTTCGATCCACGCGATGCCGGCGTACCCGATCCAGCTGCCGCCCAGGTTGTCGACTGCGGCGGTCGCTACCTCTCGCCCGGCTTCATCGATGGCCATCTGCATATCGAGTCCTCGAACGTGCGGCCGTCTGAGTATGCGCGCATGGCGCTCGCCCGTGGCACCACCACCGCCATCGCGGATTCGCACGAGATCGCAAACGTCGCCGGTCTCGACGGCCTCTCGTTCATGATGGAAGACGCCCGCCGCGCCCCGCTCGATATCAAGTTCATGATGCCCTCATGTGTGCCGGCGCTCCCGGACGAGCAGGCGGGCGCGAGCATCTCGGCTGCGGACATGCGGGCGTTCATGGCAGAGCATCCGGGCGAGATCTTCGGACTCGGTGAGATGATGAACTACCCGGGCGTCGAGGCAGCGGATGTCGAAGCCCTCGCCCGCATTGAGGTGGCGTTGGGGACGGTCTCGGGGCTCGTGGACGGACATGCTCCGCTTGTCACCGATAACGATCTCAATGCCTACGCCGCGACCGGTGTGATCGCGGATCACGAGTGCACGAACCCGGACGAAGCGCTCGACAAGCTCTCGCGCGGCATGTTCATCATGCTGCGCGAAGGTACGTGCAGCCATGATCTTGCCACGCTTGCCTCTGTCGTAACGGACGATCCGCGCAGAGCACGTCGCTGCTGCTTCGCGACAGACGACCGGGCGCCGTCGGACGCGCTCGCGATCGGCATGATCGACAACGCCTGCCGCGTGGCGATCGCAGCGGGCATCGACCCGCTTACCGCCATCGCCATGGGCACGCTTTCCACGGCGGAGTGCTTCGGCTTCGACCATGGGCACATGCCCGCATGCGAGCGTCGCGGCGCCATTGCGCCGGGCAAGCGTGCGGACATGCTCATCCTCGATGACCTTACGTTCGAGAAGCCCCCGCATGAGGTGTATGTGGCGGGTACGCTGGTCGCGAAGGACGGCGCGTTCATAGGCGAGGTGGCGCCGGCGTCGGAGCGTGTGAACGAGCTCGAGGCGCTGCTGCGCGGTTCGGTACGCCTGCCCGAGCTTTCACCCGAGGTGTTCGACTATCCCTTTATGCCGGGTGGCACCGCGATCGACGTCATTCCCGGTTTTGCGATCACGGGTACCGCACACCCAGATTCTGACGAAGGCCTGCGCCGCATCATGCTCATCGAGCGCCACGGCCGCGGCGTCGCTGCGCAGGAGGCGGGCGCAGACGGCGACAGCCCTGCGGGAACGGGTCTTGTGGGGAAGCATATCGGGCGCGGCTGGTTGCGCGGGTTCACCATCACCGGCGGAGCCATCGCTTCGACGATTGGGCACGATTCCCATAACGTATGCGTGGTGGGCGATAACCCGCGCGATATGTACGAGGCCGTGGCGAACGTCGGGCAGGGCGGCTTCGTGCTTGTGCGCGACGGCGCCGTGGTGGCGCGCCTCGATTTGCCGCTCGGCGGCCTCATGAGCGACAAGTCCGCAGCGGATGTGGCGCGCGAGCACGATGCGTTCATGGCGGCTGGTCGTGCGGCTGGTATCGAGCCCCCGCTCGATCCGCTCATGGGCATGATTTTCCTCCCGCTGCCGGTAATTCCCGAGCTGCGAATTCGCCCCGAAGGCGTTTTCGATGTGACGACGTTCACGTACGTTTCGTAATTCGACACGGGTTAAGGTGCTGGCTGGGGGCTGCCATTGGGGACGGGGGTTATTGGCTGGGCGAGATGATTTCGGCGCTATCTTGC
>CAJLVH010000012.1 GCA_905210055.1 uncultured Enorma sp.
GGGGTCGTTTTGACTCATTTCCCCATCGATGGGGAAATGAGTCAAAACGACCCCGTCCCCAAATGAGTCACCCGATCCCATCTGTCCTAGGCGTCCAAGAACCGCGCGTCGTGCGCATGCTTCTCGATATACTCGCGACGGTACTCGACCTGGTTGCCCATGAGCTCGCGGACGGCGCGGTCGGCGGCCATGGCGTCCTCGATGGTCACGCGCTGCAGAATGCGCGTCTTGGGATCCATCGTAGTCGATGCGAGCTGCTTGGGATCCATCTCACCCAAACCCTTGTAGCGCTGGACGGTGTAGCCGCGGCGCTTCTTCGTGACCTTGCCGGCCTCGTCGCCGTCACCCTCATCGGGGTTGAGCCCCAGGCTCTTGATGGTGTCGCGCAGGATCTCCTCTTCGGGCTGGCGGCCGTTGGGGTAGACGTAGTGAATCTTGTTGCGTACCTTCACACCGAAGATGGGCGGGCAGGCGACATACACATACCCGGCATCGATGAGCGGGCGCATGTACTTATAGAAGAACGTGAGCAACAGGATGCGGATGTGCGCGCCGTCGACGTCGGCGTCGGTCATGATGATGATTTTGTGGTAGCGCGCCTTCGTGATGTCGAAGTCACCGCCGTCGCCCGCGCCGGAGGTCACGCCGGTGCCGATCGCGGTGATGAGCGACTGGATGGTATCGGAGCTGAACGCGCGGTGGTCTCCCACGCGTTCGACGTTCAGAATCTTGCCACGCAGGGGCAGGATTGCCTGGATGTCGCGGCGGCGACCGTCCTTGGCGGAGCCGCCGGCGGAGTCACCCTCGACGATGAAGAGCTCGGTGAGCTCGGCGTCGCGCACGGAACAGTCGGCGAGCTTACCGGGGAGCGAGGCAGTCTCGAGCAGCGACTTGCGACGCGTGGCTTCGCGTGCCTTGCGGGCGGCGGTGCGCGCCTTCGATGCCTGCTGCGCCTTCTTCACAATCTCGCGGGCAGCCTTTGGATGCTCCTCGAGGTAGTCGGTGAGCCCATCCGTCACAACCTTCAGCACGAGCGTGCGCATGAAGGAGCTGCCGAGTTTGGCCTTCGTCTGACCCTCGAACTGCGGGTCGGAGAGCTTGACCGAAATGACGGCCGCGAGACCCTCACGCACGTCATCGCCCGTGAGGTTAGAATCCTTCTCCTTCAGCATGTTCTGCTTGCGGGCGTAGTCATTGATGACGCGGGTGAGCGCCGTGCGGAAGCCTTCGAGGTGCATGCCGCCCTCGGGGGTGTAGATGTCGTTCGCGAAGCTCATGACGTTCTCTGAGTACGAGGTGTTCCACTGGAGGGCCACCTCGACCTCGCCGGTCTTCTCGAGCGGCGCGTCCGGCTCGCTCTTACCCGAGAGGTAGATGGGACGCTTGAGCCCGTCGGGGATATCCTTGCCCTCATTCAGGAACTTCACGAAGTCGATGATGCCGCCCTCGTAGCAGAATTCGTCCACACGCGGCACGAGCTCGCGCTCGTCCTTGAGCACGATCTTCAGGTTCTTATTCAGAAACGCCGTCTCCTGCAGGCGATTACGCAGCGTCTCGTAGTCGAAGACCGTCGTCTCGAAGATCTCGTCGTCGGGCCAGAACGTCGTCGTCGTGCCCGTCGACTTGGCGGTACCCACCGTCTTCATCTTCTGCGTGGTGTTGCCGCGGCTGAACTGCATCTCATGAATTTTGCCGTCGCGCTTGACCTGCACGATCATCTTCTTGGAGAGTGCATTCACCACCGAGACGCCCACGCCGTGCAGACCGCCGGATACCTTGTAGGCGTTGTTATCGAACTTGCCGCCCGCATGGAGGATCGTCATGACGACCTCGAGCGTGGGGATCTTCTTCACCGGGTGCTTGTCCACGGGGATGCCACGGCCGTTGTCGACGACCGTGACCGAGTTATCGGCGTGGACCGTGACCTCGATCTTGGTGCAGAACCCGGCCATGGCCTCGTCGACGGAGTTGTCGACGATCTCCCACACCAGATGATGCAGGCCGCTTGCGCTCGTCGAACCGATGTACATGCCGGGGCGCTTGCGCACCGCTTCGAGACCCTCGAGAATCTTAATCTCGCCGCCACTATACTCCTGCTTTTTTGCCACGTTTACTCCTTTTCGCTCCCGCGCGCGACCGCGCATCGGCAAAATGCTCTAACCTTATATATGATAGCGAAATATATAGCTTCTCTAAAGTAGTTAAGAATAGCTCTACAAGGCCACCAGATTCGATTTACGCCTTGTTTTGAGCCTCACGACCCTTTTTCCACTCAACCGAAGCAGATATTGCCATTTTTAGGGATTCCCGAAGCTTTCTGTCCTCGATGGGCACGACCTTGTCCTCGATCGCGCGCGTCTCGGCTTCCGTGAGCTCTGCACGGGGCGCCGGCGTGGGCACACGGCTGCTGGGTGCGGCCACACGCTGCGCGGCCTCGCTCGCCTGGTAACCCTCACGGGACGTTCTGAACACGAACCCGTCGATCTTCGCGCCCGCTCGCTCCATGCGCGCGCGGATAATCTCGCGAAGCATCATCATCTCTTGCGTCCATACCGAACCGTCGAGATACACGAGCAGCTCGTTGGTGTCGGGCAGGAACTTCAACCCTGTCACGTGCTCCCCCTCACGGGTTCCGGCACACACGGTGTTCCACGCGTGGTACACGGCGCGCGCACGCTCCGCCTCGCCCATGCGCTCCCGCTGCTCGGGCGTGACGCCCGCGATGATGCGCGAGCGCTCAACATCGACCATGCTCGAGATCGAGGCCATTCCCTGGCGCTCGCCGCTACCCGCAGGCATGCTCCCCTTCACCGATCATCACCACCTTCGCGCGCTCGAGCGTCTCGGTATCGAAATACCCGAGATTCGTCGTCGTGATAACCGTTTGCACACCATCCTCGATCTGGGCGATGAAAGCGGCGCGGCGCGCGGCGTCGAGCTCGCTCATCACATCATCGAGCAGCAAAAGGGGCGGGCGGGACAGGATATCACGCGTCACGGCAACCTCGGCCATCTTCCATGCAAGGACGAGGCTGCGCTGCTGGCCTTGCGATGCGAAGGTGCGAGCGTCGCGTCCGGCGATCGTGAGCGTGACCTCGTCGCGATGCGGCCCTACGAGCGTGACCCCGCGGCGAAACTCCTCCTCGGCACGCTCCTCATATGCTTCCTCGAGGCGCGACCGCACGATCTCGATCGCGTGTGCGCGTTCATGCTCCTTCGATGCCACTGCCGCAATCACATCTTCTCCCCCACACTCCCAGGTAGGTGTGTAGGAGATATCCGCCTCCTCGCCACCCGCGAGCGAGGCGTAGAAGGCGCGGACATAGCCGCGGATGCGGTCGAGCAGCGCGAGCCGGTGGACGGTGAGGGCGGCGCCCGTCGCGGCAAGCGACTCATTCCATGCCCCCATGAGTTCGCGGGTCGTATATGCTTCTTTCAACAAGGCGTTGCGCTGCTCGACAGCGCGCTCGTAGGTTCCCTCGAGCTGCGCGTAGCTTTCGTTCAGCTGTACACCGAAGCCGTCGATCGCATCGCGCCTCACGCGCGCGCCGCGCTTCACCATATCGAGGTCGTCGGGGCAGAAGAGCACCGAGGGCACCACGCCGCGCATACCCGAAGCGGGGCAGCGCTTGCCGTTTCGGCTGAAGGAGCGCCTCCCCTCTTCCACGCGGCAGCCATGATCGATGACGCGACCCTCACCCTCGAGACCGAGTTTGAGCGCGCAACGATCCTGCCCTTCCAGCACCATCTCCGCAGGCGCGGGACGTCTGAACGACCTTCCCGCGGTAAGCAGCTGCAACGCCTCGACGAGGTTCGTCTTACCCACAGCGTTTCTCCCCACGAGCATGGTAAGGTGCTCGTCGAGCTCGAGCTCGAACGAAGCGAAGTTGCGATAATTCTCGACGGTGAGGCGTCGGGCAAAAATCGACATGCGCTAGACCCGCATCGGCATGATGAGGTAGAGATAGTTCACCTTGTCGTACGATTTGAACACGCCCATCTTCGAATAGCTTTGGAGCTCAAGCGTGATCTCCTTCTCCTGGTGGCCGAGTGCGCTCAGGCAGTCGTGGATGAAGCTGTTCTTGAATGCGATGGTACCGCCCTCTCCTTCGACCTCGATGTCGATCGTCTCGCTTGCGCGACCCTGATCGGCAGAGATGACGGTGAGCGTGAGGGTACCCGCATCTGCGTCGATGGTGAAACGCACGGGGATATCGGGCTTCGCAATCACTGCAACGCGCTTGAACGCCGCGGAGAACGCCTCGACGTCGATCTTGGCACGCACGACGCAGTCGGCAGGGATGAGTTGTCGAACGTTGGGGTACTCGCCTTCGAGACGACTTGCCACATAGCAGGTGTTGCCCGCTTCGAACACGATTTGCTTGCCCGAGACGCCGATGAAGATGGATGGTGCGCTCGCCATGATGGACAGCGCATCGTTCAGGGCGGGCGCGGGGATGTTCAGCTCGAAGTTACCCTCGAGCGAGGACGTCTCGACGTTGGTGTCGCACATCGCGAGGCGCATCGAGTCGGTCGCCGCGAGGGTGAGCGTGTTGTTGCCCACCGTGGTGTGCACGCCGCCGAGAATCGGGCGAACGGTATCTTTGGACGTCACGCGCCATACGCGCGCCACCATTTCGGAGAGGATCCCCACGGGGAGCTCGACGCCGGCCTCGATAGCATAGACGGGGAACTCGGGGAAGTCGCGCGGGTCGAGTGCGCTCAAGGTGAAGTTGCTCTTCTCACACGAGATGAGCGCTTGACGGTCGACCGACTCGATATGCACGGGGGCATCGGGCAAGGCCTTCGCGATGCTGGAAAGCAGCTTGCACGGCACCACGAGCTGGCCAGTCTCTTCGACATGCGCGGCGATGCGATGTCGCACCGATGTCGTGTAGTTCGAGGTCTGTAGCTCGATGAGTCCATCTTCGGCTTTGATGAGCACGCATGAAAGTATAGGAAGCGTCGAGGTTCCCGATGTGCCCTTCGACACGATGGACAGGGCATCGGATAGCGAATCTTGGCTAACGGTGAACTTCATGGCCGCTCCTTATTCTTATACCTATAGATATATATAAGACTCATCATAATAATAAGGCTGTTGATGGTGTTGAAAGCTGCTCGCACAACAGGTCAACCTATCTGTATATCTCGACACGCTCCTGTTGAGACCTCGTGCGCATAGGGGAGAGAACATGGTAGGCGTGCGATTTTCCCGTTCTGTCCCCGCGCGGTGCACAGGCTTTCCCTTCCTTTCTAACGGGTTTTCAACAGGTGCCTTCCCGCCGTCCGGCAGCACTAGGACTTCAAGATGATCTTGTTGCGCAACGCCTGGAGCTCGCGTGCGAGGGAATGGTCGTGTGCGAGTTGCTTTTCGATCTTCTTGATCGAGTAGTGGACGGTGGAGTGGTCGCGCCCGTCGAACTCCGCCCCGATCGCAACGTTGGTCATCTCGCACATGTCGTAGGCGAGGTAGATGGCGACGTGACGCGCCTGCGTGATGTTCTTCATGCGTTTCTGCCCGCAGAGATCCTCATGGCTCACGTGGTAGAACTCCTCGACCACCGCTTGCACGGTGCCGATCTGGATGCGTTTGTGAGCGCGGTCGAAGTACTCGTCTGCGATGCGGTCGATCTCGTCCGCTTCGAGCGTCTGCCCTTTCTGTTCGCGCTCGTACGATGCGCCGGCGCAGCGCTCGCAGAAGCTTTCGAGCTCTCGGATGTTTGTGCCAGACACCTCGGCCATATGGCGCAGCTGCTCGTCGGTGAGGGTGCCGCCGCCGGTGCGCAGGGCGCTCAAGATGGAACCCGACGTGTCGAGCGCAGACGCCGACCCCTGGAGCTCGGCGTCGGGGAGCACGGTGTGCTCATAGTAGCGCTTCAAGATCTCGTACTTCATCTCGAAGCCCGGCTCCGAGACAAGGCAGAGCATGCCGGCGTTGAAGCGGCTCGTGAGGCGCTCGTCCATACCGAGGTTCTTCGGCGCGCGGTCGCTCGCGATGGCGATCTTCTTGTTGTTGCGGATGAACTCGTCCACGAGCGAGAAGAAGTTCTCGATACTTTGAGTCTTGCCGATGATGTTTTGGATGTCGTCGATGATGAGCACATCGGCGTCATGGTACTCACGGAGGATTCTGCCGCCGTTCGTCTTCTGCACCCTCAGCTCGTTGATGTAATCCTCAACGTAGGTCTGCGAGTTCGCATACTTCACGCGGATACCGGGGTTGTGTTCGGAAAGGTAGTTCTCAATGGCGAGCAAGAGGTGCGTCTTGCCTAGGCCGGATTTTCCATAGATGAACAGCGATGTGTAGATGCCGGGCTCGTCCGCCATGAGAGCAAAGCGCACCGAGGATTGGTAGGCGTGCTTGTTCTCGTCGCCGTAGACGAAGTTCTCGAAGGTGAATTTCGAGTTGATTGGCACGGAAGGTCCTGCCGCGGCGCTCTCCTGCCGCGCTTTTGGCTCCACCGTCGTGGCGGGTTCGTGTTGCTGCACGCTCGCCGTAAGCTCGCGCAGGGCATCGGGCGAGATGATGTTCTTGACCTTCACTCGGTCGCGGGACTCGGTTGCGGGGGCGTCCCAATCGACTGTTGGGATACGTGGGCGCTCTTCGGGTGCGCTCCCGGTTGTCGCTCCCGCGGCGGCAGTGTGTTCCTGCGGTGCGGTGATCGCCTGCGATACGGTGATATTGAGTGCGAGGGGTGTGAAGGCGATGTCCTCGAGGTAGCGCTCCACGACGTCCCGCTGTTTTACGAGGTATGAGTAGGCGAAGCGCGTGGGCACCTCGACCGAAAGGTCGGTGTCGGTGAGCTCGAGCGCTTCGCTTTGCTTGAGAATCTGTATGAGGCGCGCGTCGCGGCCGTCTCGCTCGCAGAACGAGATGGTGTCATCTAGGATGATCTTCGCCTCGGTATCCATGTGCTACTCCTTAGTCGTCGCGCGCGATGGGCGGCGCGGGTGCTCGTTTGGGCTAGCGGGCATCGCCGCGGTGGGAGGCGACCCACGCGGCGCCCTGGTCGGTGAGGACGCGCTTCCTACCGTGCTTTTCCACCAGGCCGTAGGCGTCTAGTGTAGCAAGCACGCGCGACCATGTTGGGACGGAGCTGCCGTATGCTTCGGCAAGGTCCGACGGGCCGCCTTGGCCGGCGTCGGCGATGTAGGCGAGTGCGCATGCCGCGCGATCGTCTATATACGGTGCGGCCGTGGCGTGTGAGGTGGTTGGCTGCGGGGCGTAGGAGGTCGGCGCATCCATGGCCGCGGGCGTCCCATACGGGTTCGGCATTCCCGTGCTCGCGGGCGCCCCGTACGGCGACGGTGCGGCGGCCGCTAAGGGGGTTGCCGCACCGGGAGCCATCGAGCCCGGCGCAAGGTAGCCCTGCCAGGGGCTCCACACCGGTGCCATACCGGGGTATGAGTAGCCGACTGGGTAGGTTTGCGCGGGATATGCTCCCGAAGGGCTACTTGGGAAGGAGGGCGTCGCGGGTATGTTCTGACCCCTCATGATATGGGCATCCTCCGAGGTGAACGCCGACGCCCGTACCGCGGCTCCCCGCTTCGCATGTCCCTCGATTTCGCGCACGCGGGCAGCGTCGATACTTACGGTGACGACCGTACCGCATCCCAGGTTGTCCTCGATGGAGACGGCGCCCCCGGCGTTTTCGAGGTACTGCTGGACCATGGGAAGACCCGCTCCCGTACCACGGATATAGCGCTTCATGGAGCGATTCGCCGAGGTCACGCCGAACTCGAACGCGCGCTCCTTATCGGCGATGCCAGGACCTAAGTCTGCGAAACGAATGGTGTTGCCGCCGTCTAGGATGGAGACGATGGGTTCCGTGAAGTGGGCATGGATGAAGTTTTCCACGAGCTCGCGAATGATCATGAGCGGCAGCGCCCCGCCCTGCTCCTTCATGGCGCGATATACCGTGTTCGTGACCTCTTCGAGGTAGGTGCGTGGGTCGCTTGGCTGTATGACGAGGATGCGTGGTGTGGACAGCAGGTCGTCGTAAATTGAGATGCGAGTTGCGAAGACCGTGTTCTCCACAGCCTCCTCCGGTGCGTTCGCGTTGTCGCTCGCAGGGTGCTCACCGGTGATATGGGCGTTATCGGGTGCGGGGTCGCCGGAGTCGACGAAGGGGTAGAAATCATCTGCCATAGAGCCATCCCTGGTGCCTGTGTGTTCGTGCTGCGTTTGGTTTCAGCTATCTGCTCTGTTGATGGTACCGCAAATCACGCGTCTTGAAGCTTTCCACAAGTTTTCAAAAGATGTTGAAAACTAACGAAATCAAATGAAAAGTTATCAACACCGGTGCATAACGTGTTGAAAAGTTCGAAACGAACCTGAAAAGAAGGGTTGATACCATTTGAAAATCATGAGGCGCACGTACGGTGTGTGGTGAGTTTTCGACTATAACGCTCCTGCTTATTGACATTGCTCCCCGCAGTTCCCTACAATTTTGAAGCTCACGAGCCTTATACGATTGCTTTTAAGCAACAGGAGGATAGAAAACATGAAGCGTACGTATCAGCCGAACAAGCGTAAGCGCGCCAAGACCCATGGTTTCCGTGCCCGTATGGCAACCAAGGGTGGTCGTGCCGTTCTCGCCCGCCGTCGCGCCAAGGGTCGCAAGCGCCTCACCGTCTAGTTTCGACGCGCGTCTGTGTATGAGGACCATCAAGTCCCGGTTGGATTTTGAACGCGTATTCAAGCAAGGGCGGAGATACAACCACCCCTTGATACGTATGGTCATATGCGATGGTGAATGTGAAGGCGGCTCCGGGCGGGTCGCCTTCGCTGCACCTAAGCGGTTGGGGAATGCCGTGTTGCGCAACCGTTCTAAGCGCAAGCTTCGCGAAGCGGCACGCGCATGCGCGCTTCCCGCGGCGGGTGTCGACGTGATTCTCTTTGCAACGAAGGGGACGCGTGATGCCCGTGCCGATGAGCTCGCGGGTGCGCTCGAGACGCTCTTGAAGCGAGCAGGTCGCCATGATGGGTAGCGTGAGGAACGTTCTTCGCTTGTGCCTCATCGCACCGATTCGTGGATATCAGCGTTTTATCTCCCCGCTTCTCCCCGCGGCGTGCATCTATACGCCTACGTGCTCTCAATATGCAGTCGAAGCCATCTCGAAGCACGGTGTGGTACGCGGCAGCTGGCTCGCGCTGCGTCGCATCGTTCGCTGTAATCCGTTTCACGACGGTGGATATGATCCGGTGCCGTAAGGCTCGATATTCGGAGGAAACCTTAGATGTGGGATGCAATCGTTAACGTTCTCTTCCAGATTCTGCGGCTCATCCAGAGCTTCGCGACCGACTGGGGTCTCTCGATTATCATCTTGACGATCATCGTGCGCCTCATCTTGACGCCGCTCGTCCTGAAGTCGACGAAATCCACGGCGCGCATGCAGGTGCTCCAGCCCAAGCTCATGGAGATCCAGCAGCGCTATGCCGATGATCCCCAGCGCCAGGCCGAGGAGATGCAGAAGTTCTACGCCGAGAACAAGTTCAGCCCCCTCGGTGGCTGCCTGCCCTTGCTCATCCAGATGCCGATCCTCATCGCGCTTTTCACCCTCCTGCGTGACCTGCCCAAATATTTCGAGGGCACGAGCTTCTCGTTCTATGGGATCCTTCCCGACCTCACCGTTACCCCGGGTGCCATGTGGGTAGAGGGAATCGGGGTCGCCCTCCCCTATCTCATCTCGCTTTTGCTCTTCGCACTGCTTACCATTATCCCCACGCTCTATCAGTCGCGTAACCAGACCGGCCAGCAGGCGTCGAGCATGCGCACGATGTCTATCGTGATGTCGATCATGATGCTCTGGATGGGTTGGAACCTTCCCGCTGGTGTTCTGCTGTATTACGACGTTTCCACCATGTGGCAGGTCATTCAGCAGGTCTTCGTGACGCGTCGTGTCATGGAGAAAGCTAAGGCCGAGGAAGAGGAGCGCCTTGCTAACGCTCCCATCGAGGTCGATGTGGTGCGCAGGGAGCGCAAAGCTCGTCCTCATAAGAAGAACTAGCTGGTCGTAGCATTTATTTAGGTACCTAAATATTTAGGAGCTTATTATGAATGAAGAGCTCGTTATCGATACTGAAGTTGAAGAGATGGACGTTGATTCTACCGAGGATGCCGACCAGATCGTCGGTGCTTATCCTGAGCTTGCTCGCAAGTACAAGGCTGGTGAGGAATTGACCGATCAGGATCTCGATCAGATTGCCGATGTATCGATCACGGTGCTGCGCAATATTCTTGAGCAATTTGATGCTGAGGGTGCTCCCATCGACGAGTATGAAGGTGATGAAGGAGAATTGATCCTCGACGTCACAGCTCCCGATCTTGCCGTGCTGATTGGTCGACATGGGCGCACGCTTGAATCCCTTCAGACCATGGTATCCCTCATTGTGAGTCGCAAGCTCGGGTTCCGTTATCCGGTTGTTGTGGATATCGAAGGATATAAGAGCCGTCGTAACGAGAAGGTTGCTTCCATGGCTCGCTCTGCTGCCGCTCGTGCTGTGAAGCAACATACGACTGTGAAGCTTCCCCCTATGAGCGCCTATGAGCGTCGCCTTGTTCACATTGCACTTCGTGATAACGAGACTGTCGAAACTCATTCCGAAGGTGTTGATCCTGAGCGTCGTGTCGTCATCTCGCTGGTATAGCAATTTAACCATAATGCGATTGAGGAGGGTGCAGCAGTGCTGTACCCTTCTTTTATGACAAAACCTTATGTCTCGTGAATTCTTGTCTGAAGGGAGGAACATATGAATGTGGACGCTACTGTTATAGATGAACTTACGGAGGAGCTTCTTTCCTATTGCTCTGGATTTCACCTCGAGATTTCCAGCGATGTCGCGCAGCGTTGCATTGAGCATTTCTTCATGGTGGTTGAAGTAAATCAAACGATGAACCTTACGCGTATTACCGATGAGCACTCCGGTCTGATTCTTCATATCCTCGATTCATTGCTTCTCCTTCCCTATGTGAACGACGCTCCAGAAGGAGTGTTACTAGATATTGGAACAGGTGCTGGATATCCGGGCATCCCGCTTCTGCTTGCCACAAATCGCGCAGGCGTCCTTTTAGATTCTGTTGCTAAGAAGATCAAAGCTGTTGATACCTTCCTTTTCAGGCTTGATATTCCTTGTGTCGAGACCTCTCACGAACGTGTTGAAGTGTATGCGCGCGATCACCGTGCCTCCTGTGCTTGTGTTGTTGCTCGCGCAGTCGCTCCACTATCCGTGCTACTTGAGTATGCTGCGCCACTCTTATGTTTGGGTGGACGCCTTGTTGTTACTAAGGGAGTTCCTTCTCCTGAAGAGCTTTCTGCTGGTTTACATGCAGCAAAACTCTGTGGGTTTGAGTTCGAAGATTCCTTGCATATTGAACTGCCAGATTACCTCGGAGAGCGTACTATTCTAACGTTTATTAAAAAGCGTGAAGCGAAACTCGGTCTTCCTCGAAAAGTCGGCGTTGCGAAGAAACAACCGCTTGGATACTGAACCGCTCTACCCCGTTCATTGAATAGCTCGATGTTTCACGTGAAACATCGAGCTATTTAAGTTTCAAGCTTGTCATTATGTTTCACGTGAAACATAATGTGTACAAGGTGCTTACCTATTGGCTTAAATTGTCGATTTAGCCGTCTGCACCGAACTGTAGCTGAAACGAACAAGGGAGGTCAGATGGGTTACACCGATACTCAGCGCAAGACATCGGGATTCCCGCGCACTATCGCAATCATCAATCAAAAGGGTGGTGTTGGAAAGAGCACAACCGCAGTTAACCTGTCTGCGGCATTGGCTGAGAAGGGTATGAAAGTCCTCTTAGTGGACTTCGACCCGCAGGGAAACAGCACTAGTGGCCTCGGAATTGAAAAAGAAGAGCTTGAACAATGTGTCTACGATGCATTGATTCACGACGTTCAAGCGTCTGAGCTGATTCTTGAAACGGAAACGACAGGAGTATATGTAATTCCAGCAACCATACAGCTTGCCGGTGCAGAGATTGAACTGGTATCTGCTATGGCGCGTGAAACACGCTTGAAAGAGCTCATTAGACCAGTTGCTGAGTACTTTGATTTTATATTTATTGACTGCCCACCGTCGCTTGGGCTTCTCACAATCAATGCTCTAGCGGCAGCGGATAGCGTACTCATTCCGATTCAGTGTGAGTACTATGCTCTCGAAGGTGTTACAAAGCTCCTTGAGTCAATGAAAATGGTCAAGGAACGCATCAATAGGGATCTTGAGGTCTATGGTGTGCTCATGACGATGTATGATTCGCGTACGTCGTTGGCAAACCAGGTTGTTGAGGAAGTGCGTAACTACTTCGGTGAAGATGTCTTCCAGACACTCATTCCTCGAACTGTCAAGATTTCAGAAGCACCTTCCTTCGGTATGCCGGTTACGAGCTACGCTCCGCAGAACAAAGGAGCGGAAGCATATCTTGAGCTTGCAGATGAGGTGATCGCACGTGCCAGCCGCTAAGAAGAAGGTCGCACTCGGAAAAGGTCTCAATGCCCTTATGGGTGAGGCGCAACATGAAACCGGTCAAGCTGCTAGCGAAACCCTGATAAACATCGAAGATATTCATCCGAATCCTAACCAACCGCGCACACATTTTGACGAGAAGGAACTGCAGGAGCTTGCTGATTCAATCAGCGAGCATGGGGTTCTACAGCCGTTGCTTGTGAGGAGGGATGGCAAGGGGTATCAGATTATTGCAGGCGAGCGAAGATATCAAGCATCGAAACTTGCAGAGATCAGCAAGGTTCCGGTTATCGTAAAGGATGTTGATGAGACAGAAGTGCTCGCGCTCGCACTCATTGAGAACCTCCAACGTTCTGACTTGAATCCAATTGAAGAAGCGCGTGGGTACAAACAGCTGATCGACGCGAGTGGTATGACGCAGGATGCCTTATCCAAAGCGGTATCGAAATCGCGATCTGCAATCACAAACGCCCTGCGTCTCCTTGATCTGCCCGAACCTGTTCAGCAGATGCTCTTTGAAGGAAAGCTCACTGCAGGACACGCTCGAGCAATCCTTGCGGTTCCATATGAGGATGCGCGCATCAAGCTAGCGGAGAAGGTCGTTCAAGACGGCTTGTCGGTGCGAGCGACAGAACATCTTGCTCCGCTCTTTTCTGTCACTGAAGAGCCAAAAGCGCCGCGCCCCGTTACTCCTCAATCGTATAAGCGTGCAGCGAGAATCTTGCGTCAGGCATTCAATACGAACGTACGGGTGAAGAATACGCGTGGCAAGAACAAGATAGAGATTGAGTTCAAGGATGAGGATGAGCTTTCGAGCATCATCGAGCGGATCGTAGGTGACAAGGAATGAAGAGCACAGGATCGTTGGTACTCGGTATCGTCGTAAGTACTGCTGCCGTTGCGGTAGGTGTTGTGGTGGGTTATAGGATTGTGTCCGACCCAGAGCTTCGGTATAGGTTCAGCCGTAGCGCCCGTGATGCCTATGAAACATCGAAGAAGAAAATCGTAAACATGTCGGAAGACGTTGCGGTTCGTACTGCACAGATGACGAAGAATCCGAAGATCAACCAGGAATGGGTTGTGCATCAATGGGAAAGTGTAGGGTATTGAATGAAGTATATTAACAAGGTACCTTACTAAATTGAGGTTCAAGAACTGTTGTGCGTAGAAAGAATGCTGCGTAAAGTACGAAGGGCTCCCCGCTGGATAAAGTGGGGAGCCCTTCACGTGCTTGCCTTGTGGTTATATGTATAGGCGAGGTGCGTCTACGAGGGGAGCCGATCTTGCGCTGCTTCAGTTGTCCACACGCTGCATCGATATCGGAGCCGCGCGAGTTGCGGATGGTAGTCTCGATGCCCCGGGAAGCGAGTCGGCGCTGGAGGTCTTCGACCTTCTTCATGGGGGAGGGTTTGAAGGGGCTATCGGGGATGTCGTTGAGCTGGATGAGGTTCACGTGGCAGAGCGTGCCCTCGCAAAAGTCGCACAGAGCTTGCATTTCGGGATTCGTATCGTTCACGCCTTCGATCATAGCGAACTCATATGTCGGACGGCGGCCAGTGGTCTCTGTGTAGAATTGAAGCGCTTCATGAAGGCGGAGAAGCGTGTACTTCTTCACGCCGGGCATGAGTTGGTTGCGTGTCGACTGAATAGCAGAATGCAGCGAGACGGCGAGCGTGAACTGTTCCGGAATGCGTGCGAAGTCGCGGATGCGCGGGATGACACCGCTTGTCGAAACCGTAAGGTGACGAGCACCGATATTCAGACCGTTTTCATCATTGAGCATGCGCAGCGCTTGGATGGTAGCGTCGTAGTTCGCAAACGGTTCGCCCTGTCCCATGAACACAACGCTCGTCACGCGCTCCCCGAGATCCTGCGCAACGTGCGTCACCTGGTCGACCATCTCCTGAGCGGTCAGAGAACGCGTAAGGCCGGCAAGACCGGTCGCGCAGAAGGAGCAACCCATGGCACAGCCGGCCTGGGTAGAGATGCACACGGCGAGGCGGTTGCGCGTGGGCATGCCGACCGTCTCGACCGCGACACCGTCGGCGAACTGAAGGAGATATTTACGTGAGCCGTCACGAGAGACCTGTTTCACCGCTTCTATGGGACGTGCGATGCAGTACGCTTCGGCGAGCCGCTCTCGAAGCGTCTTCGGAATGTTCGTCATCTCATCGAAGGAGGCAGCGTTCTTATGGTGCAGCCATTCATTCACCTGTTTGGCGCGAAACGCTGGTTGTCCCAGCTCAGTGATAACCTCCTGCAGCTCGGTTGCGGTGAGTGAACGGATATCGACGAGGCCGTTCGTGCGTTCCATGGAATGCCTTTCTCAAAGATATGAACTGTCCGGACGTGCGCGTACCATTCATATATACAATAAGGGAATCGAGAATCCGACGGGTTTGGCGTCGAACAATAAAGGAGCAGACCATGACAGACATCAACCGGGGTGCCCTGCGCGTAGCGGTGCTCGAGGGCGGTATTTCCGATGAACGCGACATATCGTTCGACTCCGGCCATGCCGTTGCGAAGGCGCTGCGCGGTGTGGGCTACGAGTTTGTGGATGAGCTCGATCCTGCCGACGATGAGTTTCTCGGGGCGCTTGCGAACGGAAACTACGATGTAGCCTTCATCGCGCTCCATGGTCGCGGCGGCGAGGACGGCATGATTCAAAGCATCCTCGAGTACTTCGGCATTCCCTACACAGGTTCGGATGTCATCGCGAGCGCGTGTGCCGCGGACAAGACGGTATCCAAAGCGCTCTACGTTCGTGCTGGAATCCCCGTCGCGCGCGATATCGTGCTCCGTGACGACGATGATGTGTGCATTGCGGATATCGTCGATGTTGTGGGAGAGGAGTGCTTCGTGAAGCCCGCCGTGAATGGGTCGAGCTTCGGCGTGACGCTCGTGCATAACGAGGATGAGCTTCCCGATGCGCTCGAGCTCGTGTTCGAACACGATTCGAAAGCGCTTATCGAGGAGCGTCTTGTGGGGACGGAAATCACCGTCGGTGTGTTCGGAAGCCCTGCGCAGGCGCTGCCTATCGTGGAGATTCTGCCTCAGGAAGGTTCCGAGTTCTACGGACTCGACGTGAAGTATATCGACCCGTCGCTTGTGCACCGTATTCCTGCCAAGATTTCAAAGGAAGATTATGTGCGTGCCCAGGAGCTCGCCGTTCAGGCGCATGAGGCTCTTGGCTGCACCGGTTTCTCGCGCAGCGACTTCATCGTGTGCGACCGCGGACCGGTGATTCTCGAGACGAACACCATTCCCGGTATGACCGAGACTTCGCTCTTCCCCGATGAAGCCCGCCATGTGGGTCTCTCGCTCGGCGATGTTGCAGACGAGCTTATCCGCATCGCGCTCGCGAAGGCGGAGGGATAAGTGTCCTCAGAGCTCACTGGTTCCATGACGATGGAAGCGGCAGTGCTCCCTGGCACTCCGCGATTCGTGATAGAGCAGTACAAGACGCTTGCGGAGCGCGCGCGGGAGCGCGTGTTCGGCATCATCGAGGAAGACGTGGTCATTCTCGATACCGAGACGACCGGGCTTTCCGTTCGCGATAACGAGTTGATCGAGATTTCGGCCGCGGTGCTCACCCAGCAGGGCATCAAAGAGCGCTTTGATACCTTCGTACACCCCACGGGGCCGATTCCAGATGAGATCATCAAGCTCACAGGTATTCGGAATGCGGATGTCATCCATGCCCCCTCGGCTCGCGAGGCGGTGGCGGCACTCGCTCAGTTCGTAGCGGGCAGGCCGGTCGTCGCGCATAATGCCACCTTCGACCGGTCGTTTATCGAGGCGGTGAAGGGCGGCGTCAACGTGAGTGATATCTGGATCGACTCGCTAGCGCTCTCACGCATCGCACTGCCCCGCTTGGCTTCGCATAAGCTTTCGTCTATGGCCGAGCTCTTCGGGTGCGCGGCGGTGTCGCACCGGGCGACCGATGACGTGGACGCGCTTGCCGGTATGTGGCGCATCCTACTCACCGCGCTCACCGATTTCCCAGCCGGCTTGCTTCGCCTCCTTGCGGATACCCATCCCGACGTCGCCTGGTCGTACCGGCCGGTATTCTCGTTCCTTGCGCAGAACATGACCGACGAGCCGTTCTCGCTGCGGGCGGCGCGAGCGCGCGTGCTCGAGAACGAGCCGGGGGAGGAACGCTTCGACGCCGATGAGCTGTTCGCGCTTGCCATGCCAAGCGACCAAGCCATCGAGGCATGCTATGAGCCTGGTGGCGTCGTGGCGAAGATGTACGAGACATTCGAGCCGCGCGCGGAACAGGTTGAGATGTCCTGCGAGGTGCGCGATGCCATCGCGAGCAGCACCAACCGCGTCATCGAGGCCGGAACGGGCGTGGGAAAGTCCGTCGCCTACCTGGTTCCCCTCGTTGCGGCGGCGAAGGAGAACAACATCACGGTAGGTGTCGCGACGAAGTCGAACAACCTCGCCGACCAGCTCATGTACCACGAACTGCCCAAGTTGAGTGACGCGGTCGAGGGAGGCATCTCGTACTGCGCGCTCAAAGGGTTCGACCATTATCCCTGTCTGCGCAAGCTCGAGCGGCTCGCCCGCAGCACGGCGGAGATTAAGACCGACCGCGATCCGGCGGACACGTTGACGGCGATCGCGGTGATCTACGCTTTCGCGTGTCAGAGTCCGAGCGGAGACCTCGATGCGCTGGGGATTCGCTGGAAGAGTGTGAATCGGCAAGACCTTACCACGGGTTCGCGCGAGTGTGCCCGCAGGCTCTGTCCCTTCTTTCCCGATGCCTGCCTTGTGCACGGTGCCCGGCGTCGTGCGGCACGCTCGGATGTGGTCGTGACCAACCATTCGCTGCTCTTTAGAAACGTTGCGGCGGAAGGGAAGATCTTGCCGCCCATCCGCCATTGGGTCGTCGACGAGGCTCATTCTGTGGAGCGTGAGGCGCGCCGACAATGGGCCATCACGGTCTCTGCAGACGACTCGCGTTCCGTGTTCGAACGCCTGGGGGGCGAGGGTGCGGGAACGCTCGGAACCATCGGCAGGGAGTTCTCGCATCACGAGGCAGCGACCCTGTATATGGGGCTCTGCGCACGGGCGGTTGCGTGCGCGACAAGCGCTTCACGCTCCATGGCCGATCTGTTCGATACGGTACGCGAGCTTTCTAAGACCGCGCGCGGCGGCGGATACGACCAGGTGAACCTATGGATTGGGGACGAACTGCGCGAAAGCGAGGGCTGGTCTGCGTTCCTGCCCACGGCGTTCGGTGCCGTCGATGCACTCGAGGAGGCGGAGAAGGCGCTCCGTGCGCTCGCAGACGCACTCGCGCAAGATGCGCCCGAGCGCGCCGCCGATGTCTCCGAGCACGCGCGACGAATCGCCGATCTGAAGGACGGCCTTGCCCTTATCGTTCGCGGTGAGGACAAACGATACGTCTATTCCTTGCAAGTGAACCGTCGGCTGCGCGCAGGCGGGGAAGCGCTCACCGCGGAGCGGCTCGATATCGGCGAGGCGCTTGCCGAACAATGGCTCCCCGAGCTCCACACGGCGATCTTCACTTCGGCGACGCTTTCGGTATCGGGCGACTTCAAGCACTTCGAGCACGCGGTCGGCCTCGATCGGCTGCCGAGTGGTTCCTCGAAGTCGCTTCACCTCGATTCGAGCTACGATTTCGACGCGAACATGTCGATCGTGGTCGCTTCCGACTTGCCCGATCCCCGGAACCGCGACGCCTACATCGACGCGCTCGAAGATTTGCTCGTCGACGTCCATGTCGCCATGGAGGGCTCGGTGCTCACGCTCTTCACCAACCGTCGCGACATGGAGGAGCTGTTCGAGCGCGTGAAGCCGCGTCTCGCCGCTGCGGGGCTTGAGCTCGCCTGCCAACTGCGCATGAGTTCGGCGCGGCGTTTGCGCGACCATTTCGTGGCCGAGCGCTCGTCGTCGCTCTTCGCCCTGAAGGCGTTCTGGGAGGGGTTCGATGCATCGGGGGAGACGCTTCGCTGCGTTATCATCCCCAAGCTTCCGTTTGCGAGCCCCACAGATCCGCTAGCATGCGAGCGTGCCCACCGTGAGGATCGCGCATGGGCTCGCTACGCGCTCCCCGATGCCGTGCTCGAGGTCAAGCAGGCGGCGGGCAGGCTCATCCGCTCGTCGACGGATACCGGCGTGCTCGTGCTGGCAGACTCGCGGCTCGTGACCAAGGGGTACGGGAAGAAGTTCCTCTCGTCGCTGCCGACGGCGATGTATCAGCGGATCGACGCCAAGCAGGTTGGTCGTTACCTCGAACTCTGGCGCCGCTCCCACGAATAGGGGCGTCTTGCGGCGCTTAGGCCTGCGGTGTGTCGATGGTTTCGGCGAGGAGGTTTCGGGCGTACCTCACAAAGGCGCAGACGAAGCCGCCCGGCGAGATGATCTTCATATCGCCCGCCGCGGCGAGCACCTCGTCGAAGAGCCAGTGTTCCGAGGTGACGTGAACGCTCAGACATACCCGATCTGGGTCTTCGGGCGCTGCGGATACCGAGGCGATACCCGCCCAGGTGAGCTGTATCGCCCGCGCGTGTGAGCACTCGACGGTGACGAGGGTGCCGCTGGAGCTCAAGCTCGCAGTGAGCGATCGCTCACTCCACACGTGGCGCGTGACGGAATCTTCGGTGAATTCGACGCTCGAGACGCGGTCGAGCCGATACCGGCGTTCTTCGTCCTTTTCAACATTCCAAGCGATGAGGTATGCGGCGGCGTCTTCGGTGTCGATACGGGCGGGGTCGATGAGGCGCGGCGCGGCGGCGGCATCGTCGTGTGCCCGGTACCAGACCCGGCAGCGCACACCGTCTTCGATTGCTTCGGAGAGGCGCTGGTAGCACGTACCGTAGGAGGTTGTGCTCGCGATGAGCGTCTGCGAGCTGCCAAATGCATCCTGCTTGCTCAGCAGGGAGCTCGTGAGCCGCTCGGATGCGTCGCGATCGATATTGAGCGCTCCCAAAACATGGGACAGCGCGATGCCTTCTTCCAGGCTCAGGCGGAGCGGTTGGAGCGCGCCGGCGGTGCCGGTGAGGGAGACGGCGTCTTCTGTGCAGGTGACGATTGCGCGGGCACCGGTCTCGCGGTCCGCGAGCGTCGACAAGAGCTCGCAATAGCTTTCGAGCTCAGGAGTCGTACAAGAGAGCAAATCGCATGCGTACGCACGCTCGATGGCGTGCTCGGGGGAGGCGGTGAGCGCTTCGAGGAGTCGAAGGGCTGCGCGCACGCGGTCATCGTGCTTCATGGGTTTCGACCGCCTCTCTGATCTTAGCCTCCCAAGCGTCGATGAGTGCCTGCGGTGCGCACGGCCTCATGCCATCCCGCGCGTGTTCGAGTGCAAACGCCGCCGCCGCATCGAGGTTGCGCACACGGACCGTCCACCGCAGGGATCCGTCGGGAGCGGGGGACACGGCGCCCCTGCCGTGTGTGAGAGCGTGCGCGTCGCTTTCGGCCGGGAACGAGAAAGTGGCGTCGACCCCCTCCTCGCCGCCGAAGTCGAACGGCATGAAGAGGAACTCGTGAATATCGAAGTCATCGGGTATGCGGTAGGATGCGCCGGGGCGCAGGGCTTGCTCCATGCGATCGGTGCGGAAGGTGCGCAGCGCATGTGAGGCGTCGTCGAGGCCGACGATGTAGGTCGCCCCCTCATGGGTGAAGATGCCGAAAATCTGCACGGAGCGGCGCGAGGTCTCTCCGCGTGCGTTGGTGTAGGAGAAACTGAGCGTGCGGTGCAGGGAAAACGCGAGCCAGATGGTATCCAGCATGGCCTGATGCGCGCTCGCGGGTGCAGCCGCCGCAGGGGGTTCCTGAGGACTTCGTGCAACCTCCGCCACCTTCGTGCGGACGCGCATGAGAGGGGTTCTCAGGGGGCTCGTTTTACCGGAGAGGTACTCGTCGATGGCTTCGGCGAGAAGCGCCGCATCGTCAGGTGTGATGATGCCGCCTGCGGCAAAGGTGTTCTCGCGATCGAGCACCCACAGCGCCGCCTCGTTTTCCGCGCCGAGCTCAACAGGTGCAGGGATGATCTCAATACCCTGTTCGGAGAGTTTCTTCCTATCGCGGTTGAACTTCCTGACCTCGGATTCGCGATTCGTCGACCCGTAGCCCAGATCGGAGTCGCTCACGATCTCGTCCGTCGAGATCGGCCTGGTCGAGGTATTGAAGATAAAGGCGAGGTTGAGGAGGCGCTGTGCCACCGCATCGTCTGCGATCCGGTCGCGTGCATCTTTTGCCGACATGCCCTCACCTCCCTGGTTTTCCCATTCTACACGAGCGCCACGTGTCGTCTTATGGAGATAGAAAGGTGCAATTCGTATGCGTGATGCAGATAACCTGCGGCAACGCGACAGAAATAGTGCAAGAGCGGTATACTTTGCAAGATGGAGACATCACCCATGCGTCCGCGAGCGGACACCGCACGACGAACAGGGATAGGATAACCCGATGGCTACTACCCGGAAATACCTTGGACACCTGCTGCAGAATACGGGCATAACGCCGGCGTGCAGCGAGGAGGAACGCGTCGCCGCCGAGGATATCGCGGCGATCTTCACCGCCCACGGGTTCGAACCCGAGGTACAGGAATTCAACGCGTCGCCTACCCCGCGCGTCATGCGCGCCGCGCTGGGCATCGGACTCTTCTTGGGCTCGGTGCTTATGGGAATCGGCGGCGCGGTCGGCATCATCGGCGCGCTCGTCGCCATTGCCATGGCGGTGCTTTACGTGCTCGAGCGCATGGGGAAGATCGCGCTTCCCAGCGCCGGCGGCGCGGGTGTTTCGCAAAATGTGATCGCCTACCACAAGGCCGAGGGGCCCCTCGCTTCGCCGCGCAACCGCCCGGTGGTCGTGGTGGCTCACTACGATTCGCCGCGCGCGGATCTGTTCGCGGGCATGCCGTATGCCACCTACCGTCCGATCATCTCGAAGCTCATGCCCTACATGATGCTCGTTCCCGCCGTCATTGCCGTGCTGCGCCTGTTCCCGTTCCCGCCTGCGGCGAAGATCGTGCTGTGGATTCTTGCGATCGCTGCGGCGCTCGTTCCGCTGGCGTACGCGGTCGGCGTGATCGCGAACCGCTACGTTCTGCCCTACACCTCGGGTTCCGTCTGCAACAAGTCGTCGGTCGCCGCGATGCTTGGCGTCATGGACGCCGTCGCCCCATATGCCGGAAATGACGAGTTCCCGCAGGACGTTCCTTTTGACGAATACTTTTCCGAGCAAGTTCGCATAGCGGAAGAGGAAGAGCTTGCCGCCGCAATCGCTGCGGGAGACCTTCCCGAGGATGCCGCCGCGACGGATGAGGGTGAAGCTGCCTCCGAGCCCGGCGATGAGGAGGATGCGCTCCAAGGGACGGCCTCGATGTCGATCGACGTCGACGAGGCGTCTGTAGACCTCGGAGCGACCGCTGCGATCTCCATGGAACCGGTGATCGCCGCTGCTGCCGCAGAGATCGATGCCGACATCCATGAGGAAGAGGACGCCTCCGAAGCACCAGCCGACGATCTTTCGGAGGCTGGCGAAGACGACGCTCCCGAAGAGGACGTTGCTGGCGCGGACGATGAGCCCGAGCTCGTGAACGCGTTCGGCAACTATCGCTTCGGTGAGGACGCGATTCGCGCGATTGGCATGGTGCCGGAGTCGTGTGTCATCGTGTACGAAGACGACGAGCCCGAGGCCGATGAAGAGACGCCCGCTCCGACGGAGGATTCTGAAGACGCCGAGGAGGCCATCGAGCAAGTCGATGCCGCACCGTTCGATTATGGTCAGGAGTCCGGTAAAGATTCCGGTGAGGCCTTTGATGAGGGCGACGCCTACGAAGAGGAGCCCGAAGACGAAGGCGGGTTTTTCCCGCCTGCGGGTCAGGCGGGCATCGCCGGTGCGTTGTCTGCGGTCGGTTCTGGCGCGGCGCGGCTCTTCAACGGCATGAAGCGTCGCGGCAAGGGCGTCCTCGAATCGCTTGGCACCCATGAGCACGAGGACGCAGAGGAAGAGCAGCTAGACGAGCTCGCGAGCGACGAGACCGACGTCCCCGTTGCATCTGAGGACGCTTCTTTGTCGAAGGCGATGGATTCTGTGCCCGTCGACACGCTAGACGAGACTGCCGCGGTTGAGGAGGGGGCCGAGCCTGCTCTGGGCGAGACACGTGCCTTCGAGGTTCCCGAGGTGGTGGCGACAGAACCTGCCGGCGCGCAGGAAATCGCTACCCCCGAGCCGGCGGCCACCTCGGCGTCCATCCCGGATGCTGTTCCGGCGCAGCCGGTGGAGACGGTCGATTCTCTCATGGCGCAGATCGCGACGCCTCGCCCACAGATCCCTCGCGTGCCCCAGCGTACGTTCAACACCGTACCCGATCCCTCGGTTCCTTCGATCAGCCAGGTCAACGCATCGAGCCGCGCCTCGCTGTTCGACCTTCCCGACCCGTCTTCCGCGGTCGTCGACCCGTTCTCTGCGGTGTCGTCCGTTCCGGATGAGGTCGAGGTAGCCGAGCCGGTGCCGTCGGTGCCGGCGATGGAACCGTCCGTGCCGCAGTCCGCTCCGAGCGGGTTCAGCGTCATTGGACCGAACGATATCGTGGAGCCGGCGGCCTACGACGCCCCTGCACCGGCACCCGGCGTGTTCGAGACGATTAGCGCCGATGCTCCGATCGGTGCCGTCCCGGCAGCGCCTGAGCGCCGTCGCGGTTTCGGCAAGTTGTTCGGCAAGAAGAAGCGCCAGGAAGAGAGCATGAGCGACTGGTTGGGAGTCGATGAGGGCTTCGACGCCAAGCTTTCCGGCCGCGATATCGGCGCGTGGGATAACTTCGAAGGCGATGACTGGAAGGGTGGCGCCGCAGGCGCTGATGGCGTCTCCGTCGATGAGCTTCGCGATGCCGTCACCTCGATGGGCGACGACGAGCTGCTTGGACACGACATCTGGTTCGTGGCAACGGGCGCGTCTGAGTTCGACAACGCTGGTATCCGAGCGTTCCTCGACACGCATCGCGATAAGCTTCGCGGCGTGTTCCTCATCAACCTTGAGAGCATCGGCGCGGGTGAACCCTGCATGCTTTCCCTCGAGGGCGAGCGGCGCGTGCTCAAGGGCGACAAGCGCATCATGAACCTCGTGCGTCGCGTATCCGGCGCGCTGCACGAGGAGTTCGGCGAGATCGAGGCACCCTATCTTGCCACCGACGCCTATCGCGCTATGGAGCGGAGCTTGCGCTCGCTCACGATCGCCGGCGTCGAGGATGGCCGTATCGCGTGCTCCCATACGGTAGACGATCTTCCGTATCGGGTGAATGACAAGAACGTGAACATGGTCGCGGATGTCGTGACCGAAGTGATTCGCCGCTCGTAGGATACCGGGCACTCCGCCGAGGTCTGTAGACTCGGCGGAGTGCGGTACCGGGGCGCAGGTAAACACCGGAGGGTTCCGTGGGAGAGTTCATCGCGTTTGTAAAGCGGCACTGGAAGGCATATCTTGTGGGGGCGATCGTAGCGCTCACGATCGGTTTCGCCGCTGCATATTTCGTGTATTCCGTCGGAACAACGAAGGGTTCCGAAGCGCAGGCAGCCGTCAGGGTTCTGTAAACTCGCTTCTGTGCGCACCTTCTTCTTCGCCCGCAACGAAGACCACGATGGTTCTCGTGGAGCTTCTGCCGTTCGCTTCCGCGCAGGTGACGAGGGTGAGGGCGCGCTCTGCGTCCTCGACGAGCACCTCCCATTCTGAGCTCCGTGCCGAAGCCGCTTCGGCGAGCTCGGCGAGCCAAGCGCGGAACGCGTCATCGCTATCCCAGGAAAAGCGCTGGATGGGCGCGAAGTACGCGTCAACACGCACAGCGCAGAGCGGATGGAGCCGTTCCGCCTCCGCTCCCGGCATCTCCCAAACGGCATCCCCCAGCTCATCGAAGCGATATTGTTCGTAGCTGTTCCAGAGCGGTGTGAACATCTGGTTCGTCCATCCGACGCGATGACCGAAGACCATGATGTGGCGGCTGCCGGGAAGGGAACGGCGGTCCATGAATGGGCAACCGAGGCTGTTTCGTTCACCCCACAGGTCGTGCGTGAGGTAATAATCATCAGGTGCAGTGTCCTCAAGAGTTGCCACCGGAAGATCGATCCCGGTTCCGTCTACGCGCAGCCATGCCGCGGGGAGATGCCCATCAACGCCCGTTCTGTTTTCGGGTGCGGGGTCGTCGCGCGCGAGTGCAAGCTGTGCATACTCCCACACGCTCCAGTCTTGGCTCGCGGTAATCGAAGCGGCGCTTCCAATGCAGAGCAGCGCCAGGGCAAGTGTCGTCAGGCGTGCGGGGACGGGCGCGCGCGAATCCGTCCCCGCGGTGCGTACCGTCACGAGCAGCCTCCCTTCCCAAGACGCAGCCAGACGAACAAGAGGATGATGGCGGTAGAGATAAGCGGCGGCGCGACCATCGCTACGCCTGTTTGCGCAAGCTTCTCTGCGAGGGTGCGAGGCAGCTGCGCGACGGCATCGCTGTCATGGTCTTCAAGTTGGCCGGTCGTGGTGCGCGTGCCGCCATTGCGATAGAGGTCGATGCGTGCGGCGTTGGTGAGTTCAGCGTCTCCTGTGTAGGCCTTTGTGACCTTCATGTGCAGCACGAGCGGTGCGTACTCGACGCCTTCGGTGAGTTCTTCGCCTGCGTGCATGGCGGTAATGTTCTCGAGGTCGTCGTGCTCGTCGTAGAGGTCATCGCGATCCCAACTATCCAAACGGCTGGCAAAGCCGGCGTTAACGCATCCGTATTCAAGGCGGATGGCAACCACCCGCTCCCCGGCAGAGAGCTCGAGGTCTTGTACAGAGAGCTCGGTTGCCGTAGTGGAATCTATTCCTTCCGCCCAGAGGTGCCAGCCGGGGTAGTCGACC
>CAJLVH010000013.1 GCA_905210055.1 uncultured Enorma sp.
GCGTACCACCGTCACCACCGCCACGCTCGAGCTGGGCATCGATATCGGACGGCTCGAGCGCGCCTTCCAGATCGACGCGCCGTTCACCGTGTCGAGCTTCCTGCAGCGCATGGGCCGCACCGGACGTCGCGGCGCTCCGCCGGAGATGCACTTCGTCATGCGCGAGGAGCAGCCGGAGCCGCGTACCACCATGCCGGAGACCATCCCGTGGAAGCTCCTGCAGGGCATCGCCCTCGTGCAGCTCACGCGTGAGGAGAGGTGGGTGGAGCCGCCGCGCCTCGACCGCCTGCCCTACAGCCTGCTCTACCACCAGACCATGGCGACGCTCGCCTCGTGCGGGGAGCTCTCTCCTGCGGAGCTCGCGCAGCGCGTGCTCACGCTCTCCTACTTCCACCGCGTCTCCGCCGACGACTTCCGCGTGCTCCTGCGCCACCTGCTCGAGACGGAACAGATCCAATCCACCGAGGGCGGCGGCCTCATCGTGGGGCTCGCGGGCGAACGCATCACGAATTCGTTCAAGTTCTACGCCGTGTTCCAAGAGAACGAGGAGTTCACCGTGCGCTGCGAGAGCGCGGAGCTCGGCACCATCGTGAACCCGCCGCCCCCGGGAGAGCGCATCGCCATCGCCGGGCACTGCTGGCTTGTGGAGGAAGTGGACTGGAAGCGGCATCTCGTGTACTGCACGCAGGTGAAAGGTCGCGTGCCGGCGTACTTCGGCGACTGCGCGGGCGACATCGACACGCATGTGCTCGAGCGTATGCGCCGCGTGCTATCGGAGCACGAGGTATACCCGTACCTGCTCGACAATGCGCGAGCGCGCCTGCGCCAGGCGCGGTGGACGGCTGAACAGAGCGGCGCGGCGAAGCGCCCCCTTATCAACCTGGGCGGCGACACCTGGGTACTCTTCCCCTGGCTCGGGAGCTATGCGTTCCTGGCGCTCGAGCGGCTGCTGAAGATCAAGTGCGCGGGCGAGATTGGGCTGCGCGGCCTCGACCCGTCGCGGCCATACTTCATCCAGTTCCGCATGCGCGCAGACGAGGATACGTTCTGGAGCGTGCTCCAAGCGGAGGCGGAGAAGGACTTCGACCCTCTCGACCTTGTTTATCCTGGCGAGGTGCCGTACTTCGACAAGTACGACGAGCTACTGCCCGCAGAGCTCGTGCGCAAGGGCTTTGCCGAAGGCGTGCTCGACATCGAAGGCATGCGCGTCCGCGTGCGTGAGTGGTGCGCCGCCCGTCGCGGTTGATTGGGGACGGGTTCGTTTCAACCCATCCACTCGGCTACAGAGACGACAGCGTTATGTACGTGAGCGCATCCGCCGCATCCATGGCATTCACAGGGCTGTGCCGCAGGAACCGCTCGTCATTCGTGACGAGCACATCGGCATGGCAACGCGATGCCGCGGCCGCCACGAGCGCATCTTCGAAATCATGCATCTGGCTTCGAAATTTCCCCGCAAGCCATACGTCTGAGACATCTACCGCAACCGGCGTGGCGATCTCTTGCATGTTCTGGACACAGGCCCAGGCGTATGCTTCCGCCGAGCGTGCATCCTCCTCGCTCAGCACGCTATTCACCGTCCTACTTTGGCGCTTCAATGCACTAGAGAGCGCATAGTACACATCCTTAAGGCTGCTCACGGCAAATGCCAACGTTACGCCCCGTTCGAATGCGGTGTCGAGCAAGACATGGGCGCGCATATGCTGTTTGCGATCACCGTCAAAAGCATCGATCCAGATATTCGTATCGATAAGGAGCGTGGGCGCGTTTTTCATAGCAGATAGCCCTTCTCCCTAAAATGCTCGTCCCTGAGTAGGTCGGTGTATTCCCGATCGGACAATCCCTTACGCTCTGGATCTTGTTCCGCTATGTTCATCGTGGTTCGGACATCTTGCCACAGGGAAAGGCATCTATGATACGCGGCCGCCTTGCGTTGGCGTTCGGCAAGCTCGTCTGCAGAGGGTTCGGCGGAATCTGGGTCAAGGGTGGTGCGCAATTTCTCCGGTTCGTCCTGATAGCGCACGGCAAGCGACCACAGCATGCGCACCGCCTGTGTAGGCGTAAGTCCAGCGGCGGCGAGTGCAGCATCGCCCGAAGCTTTCAAATTGGCATCGATACGCGCGTTCACTTGGGATTGTGCGGGCTTTTGTTCAGGTTTTGCCGAAAGACCCGGCCGAGTCCGCGCTCCACGCGTCGCGCGCGCAGGCCGAAAATCATCCTCCGCAGCTTTCTTACGAACCGGCGCCCCTACCACAGCATTCGCCCGAGTCATAGCTACCCCCTCGAAATAGCCCACCTTGATGGTAACGCGCTGCGGAACGCCTGTAAAGCATGTAAAGCATGTCAAATTACCCCAGGGGTTTTCGACATCATACGTATCGCGCATAATCCTGAAGCGAGTGGAAGATATGCGCGACCACAATCTTGCCGTCGCGATGAGCGTACAGAACGATATAGCGCATCACCGGCATCGCCCGATAGCCCCGTGCAGCCACCTCGCTCATACGGCTGAGCGGGTACATCTCTGGCTGCCCGCAAACTAAGGCGATGTTCTTCTCGAACGCGTCAACGAATCGTGCGGCAGCCGAAGGGCTCGCTAATTCGACAGAGAGATAGCGAACGATGTTTTCGAAATCCATCTGCACCCGAGGGAGAAGAACATAACTACAAGCCATACTGTTCCCTCATGGCAGCGATAAAGGTGGCACCGTCTACATATTCGCCCTGCTCATATGCATTGTCGGCATCAGCCAGAACCCGCACGAGGCGCGCTTTTGCAACCTCCTCGCGCATCATGTCGTAGTCCTCGCTGCGCATGACCACGAACTCGCTGTAGCCGTTCTTGGTAACCGTGATAGGTTCGGGGGATTCCTTAACGAGCTTGGCGAATGCCGCCGTGTCCTTCATGTCTCTGACCGGAACACAAACCGCCATGATCGCCGCCTTTCGCCACTGCAGTACGTGGCCTTATTGTACCACGGAAAGATAATGCCGAAATGCGCTCACGCCCGCCGCGCGTCGAAAACGCCCTACCTTCAAACTCTTACTTTATGCGCCACGTGTAATCCCGATGCGTATGGAACACGCGGTATACCGTGGGGACATCATCGATAATTCGATAAACGCAGAGATACGAACCACATATGAGCTTCCGGTATCCCATCTTCTGCAAGACCGGATCATGATGAAGTGGGCCCAGGTACGGCATGGAGCCCAGCAGCTCTATCGTGCCGAGAATGGCGTCCGTAGTCTCCTCAGCCGTACGAACGCTCGCGTTTTGCACCAGATAATCGGCGATGCTGGATATATCCTCCCAAGCTGCTTGGAGAATTCGAGGTTCACGCCCGGGCATAGCGCTCCTTCAGCATGGATCGCGCCTCGTCGACGCTGTGGGTCGCGTCACCTGCAAGCCTCCGAGCTTCCGCCTCCAAAACGGCAGCGCGCTGCTCCAGATCTCGCCGATACCCGTCAAATGCTTCGATGCTCATAACGACCAAATCGCCGTCACCGTTTTTAGTGATGTAGACAGGCTCGCCCGTCTCGTGGGCGAGTGCGGAGATCGAATTATAGTCACTCCGAAGCGCTGTGGAAGATTTAATCATCATGATAGAATCCTTTCAGAATTAAGAAGTGATTCTAAAAGGATTCTATCATAGGAATCGATTGGCCGTTTCATCCTATCGAGCCAGGGATAGCTATTCGGCGAATATTTCGAGATACTCCGCACAGGTCACCGCCCGCACACGCGACCGCCTGAACGCGCGGGCATCGCGCGTGAGGATGAAATCGACGTCGTTGAACTCGGCGACAGCGCGCACAAGCCCGTCCTCAAAATCCGGTTCCCCCGCATGGAGCGACAGCTCGCATTCCTCCACGCCCACGGGCGCAATAACGAGCAGATCCATCAGCAGGCCGATGGCCTCGCGCGCGGCGGCTTCCCTTCCACCGCGGCTGAGCACGTAGTACACGTCCTTGAGCGAACCCGAGGTAACGAACCCCATGTCACCACCGCCGTTGCAGCGGCGCAGAACCTCCCAGGCTTCCTGAGACTGCTGCCTACCCTCGACGAGCGCGTCGAGCAGAACATTCGTATCGAAGAGCAGCCTCCGGTCGTTGAAGTTACGCATAGCGGCTCGCAATCATGTCCCTCATCTGGTCGTTATCGAGACTGACAAGGTCTTCGCAAGCGCCGAAAGATACCCGGAGTTCACTAAGGCGTTCCAGCGGATCGCGCGAAGCATCGAGCCGCTCGGCACCGTCGCCCGCGTCGGGAATCTCGCCTGTCCGAGCGATGCGCTCCCACACCACGCGGATCACATCGCCCGATGAGAGCCCTGCCGTACGGATGAATGCCTCCGCACGCGCCTTGACCTGCGCGTCAACTCTGCCGGAAACCACCGCTGTAACCATATGCGCCCCCTTGTAGACACGTATACAGTATAGCAAATGGGATGAAAAAACTAAGATGGGCGTCGCGCCCATTTCGAAGCCTGTTTATATCACCCCTGCAGCACTATCTTGATGCAAAAACATAAAGCTTCTAGATCTGTTTAGCCTCAGCCCAAGCATCGGGGACGCTCCCGCTCCCATAATAATCCGAAGGCGTTACGGGAATCTCGGTCACCACGTCTTGCGAACCACCACGCTTAATCCAATGTCTTCCCTCGGCACTGAATGCGATCTCTATAAAAGTCACTCCAGCAATGTTCTCCAACTTGAGTAAAGAAGCACTCCGTTGATAATTCGCAATTGTATTCGGGATCTTCACTAAATATTTACCGCGATCAACATGTTCGACTTTAATGCGGAGATCTTTACCAGCCTGCTGCTCCCCCTGTGTGACAGAGGTTCCGCCCCACAGTTGCTCCATCGGCGCAAACAAGGTCACAATAATGTCATCAAGTGCATCGAATACATTATTCTCTATAAGGATGCAATCTTGATGCTCACCCGCTCGATAAACAAGCACCTCTCGCACCTTATCGAATGCCTTGTCATCGTTGCATCCGATATTTCTATATATCAGTATGAAATTGACTCCCAAAACGATAATACCGAGAACAAAAACGCTGAGTACATTCCCAGAAAGCGTAATCGCCCTCCCCGTCCGAACGTCAGCCACAGCATCTATGAGGGCAAGAACGATTGCAAGAAGGATCAGCCAAGATCCAGCTTTTGCCGCATATTCCCTTATGAAACGCGGCAGACTGAGACAAAACCATATAAGGGCGCATAATCCTACAACGCCACCGAATAACTGAAGAAAGGCGTTTTCTTCGAGTATTGCTTCAGCATGATCTCCCAAAATGAAAGAGAATATGATAAGCACGGCAAACAATAGTATGGCACCCGAAGCGGCACAGCCTCCGGTAACTTCTCTCATACCATCGATGCGCATGTTGCGCTTGAAGCGCCTTTCGTTTCTTGGTCCTACCACCGCATACTTCCTATCATAAAAACCCTGCTCATACGTTGCCGCAGCGCACAGCGCCAAACATAGGCCTAGACAGGCTCAGGAGAGATGCGCGGACGATCAAATTGCTGCAAGAATGTGTATGCGAACGAACCGGTCTCAACGGCAAACACCAAGTCGCTGGAACAGACTGCGAATGCATCCACTCCAATTTCTTCAATACTTGGTGGCAATACGATGCGCTTGAGGCTATTGCAATGCGCAAAAGCACAGGTGCCGATTCTTTTCACACCTGGAGGTAAAATGACCTCTCTCAAGCCCGAGCAGCTGCTGAACGCATAATCACCGATGGCAACTATTGAATCCGGGATATCGATCCCCTCGAGCCTGCTGCAACAACTGAACGCTCGGTCTCCAATAAACCGCATACCATATGACAGCTCGACATGGGCGATTGAACCATCTCCCTCAAAAGCGCCGATTACCCCATCGTAACCAAATGGAATCCGAACCAGCCCCTCTGACTTTGGAATGGTATGGGCTAAATCCGGAGTCAAAATGCTATGTGCGCTCGTCTCGGCCATTGAGTGAACCGCCTAATAAAGCAGAGATGAACCTTTGGTATCCCTGTCAAGGGATACCAACCCCCAATATATTGGGGGTTGCGCGACTTCGACCACGTTGCGGCGTGCTCACTCAATTAGACGTTTCACTCAACTTCGAGGTTGCTAAACCCCAGGGATTGCATCATCTCGCAGCACCTCGCCCAGAAACTCCTCGTCGAACGGCACGGCGCCGGGGAACGTCGCGTCGCCGTCCGTGGCCACAACGATGTAGTTGTCGTCGCTCGCCCAGGCGTCCTCCTCCACGGGGATCACGTGCACATGGGTGAAGACCTGCGAGAGCGTCGCGACGGTGTTGCGCAGCACCCTGGTGTCGCCGTCACGCGCGACCACGTTCGTCGCGTACACGCCGCCGGGGTTGAGGCATGTGTGCACCGCCTGCGCCGCCTCGACAGTGGCAAGCTCGCGAACGGGCTCTCCGCCGGAAAACGTGTCGTTCACGACCGCATCGTAGCGCTGTGCCTTGGGCTCTCCCGCCTCCAGCCTGCGCGCTCGCTTATCCAGCACCGCCCGGCCATCGCCCTCGTGCACGCGCAGGCGCCGCCCCGCGTAGCGCTCGATCATGTCCAGATAGAACCAACGCCGCGCCGCCTGAATGATCGCAGGATCGATTTCGACCACGTCCACATGCAGACAGTCATGGTCGAGAATCGCATGCTTCGGCCATGAGAACCCGCCGCCGCCCAGCGCGAGCACGCGCTCCACGCCATGTCCGGTCGCCGCGCGGACGGCATCTTCGGCATCGAATACCACGTCGAAGGCTTTGATGTACTTGAACACCGGCTCGCAACTCTGAAAGCCCAGATACGTCGCAGACTGGTACACGCCGCCCAGGCGCATGACGCGCACGGGCTGCCCCTTCGCCAGCCGCGTGTACACGAGCGCGCGACCGGCTTGCGTGCGCACGACATGCGGGTTCACCAGCACGAGCGCGAACATCACGATCGCGACGACCACGATGACGCCGATTACCGGAGCGGGGAACTGCGCCAGCTGAAAGACGAACGCGAGCACCAGCACGAGCGCCACGATGCCCACCGTCACCGCCGCCTGCTTCACGGGTGCGCTCGCGCCGCGCGTGCCCGCAAGCACCTTGCCAGCGACCTTTGCCTCAAGCGCTTCCGGCGTATCGGCCGGGGCGTCGCCCAAAAGCTTCGTCTCGATATCACTCGGAACCCTGCGCTCCTCCGCTCCACGCGATGCCGCCGCCGGTTCTTGTACCGTCGCGCCCGCGGGCTTGCCCTCGGTCTGCCTATCCTCGTTCATCGAGACTCCTCTGCTGGTACAGTCCATGGTCGTGGAACCCTAGCATTCTATAGTACTCCCTTGTCCCCACGGCGCTGATGACGTTGATGCGCTCGTAGCCGGCCTCGCGTGCGAGCTCGCAGGCGCGCTCGATAAGCCGACGACCAAGCCCGTGGTGCTGCGCCGCCGCGCCGTCCTCGCCCACGCGCGTCGCCATGCCGTAGACGTGCACCTCACGGATCATGGCTTCACCTGCTCTGACTTTGGGGACAGTCCCCAATGTCATGACATTGGGGACGGGCGTTGATGGGATACCCGAACTAAACAGCTCAGCGGCGAGCGCGACGACGGCCTCAGCTTTTGGCAAGGAGAGGCGCAGGAAGCCGGCGATGCGGCCTTCGGGCGTCACCCACTGCAGGAAGCGCTCGCTCGTGGCGCGCGTCTCGTAGGGCACCACGTCGAGCGTGAGCGCGTCCACGTCCACCTCGCTCGTCGCGATCTCGCGGTAGCGGATCTCTCGCACGGGCGCGCCTCCGGCGGCAGACGCACGCGCAAGCCGCTCCTCCACCATCTGCCGTAGATTCGGCTTCTTGTTGCCCGCCATGATGTCGCCGGACGAGAAGTCACGGATCATGCGCGACACGCGGCAGAACGCCGGCGTGGCGAGGACGTCGTCTGCGAGCACGCCCACGAGCTCGTCCTCCGTGTAGGGCACCCACTCCCCCGCCTCGTAGCGCTCGCGCAGCCGCGCGCTCTCGATAAGCGCGCACGGGTAAAGCTTGACCTCGTCCGGCTGGAACGCGGGGTCGGTCACGAAGCGCAGGTAATCCGCGCGGTCGCTCTGGGGCGTGGCGCCGAGCAGGTTCACCATGGCGTGCGCGTGGATCTTGAAGCCGAAGAGCCTCAGCAGGTCGAACGCCTGCTCGATCTGCCCAACCGTGGTATTGCGGCCGTTCTTATCGAGAATGCGCTGGTCGACGCTTTGCACGCCCATCTGGATCTTCGTGGCGCCAAGCCGGCGGATGTGGACGAGTGCCTCGGGCGTGATGGCGTCCGGCCGCGTCTCGACCACGAGCCCCACCACGCGATGCCGCGCCCGCTCGTTGCGCGCGTGCTCGCGCTCGAGGTCTGCCAGCGTGGCGTGCTGCCAGCGCGCCGCCTGGCGCCACGCGGAGCTCCCCGCGTAGAGATGCGTGACCGCTTGGTTGTAGGTGAGCTTGCCGGCGTCGACGGCACGTTGCGTGGTTTCGAGGACGTCGAGCGGCAACCACGAACCCGCCTCGGGTGCCGACGCGGCGGCGGGCGCGGCCTTCGGCATTAACCCGCACGCCACGTACTGAGCGCGGCGCTCGCGAACACCTGGTGGAATCACAGGGACGCCGGGCGCAGCTTGACCGACCGGGTCGCGAGCGGGATCTTCGGCATGCGCCGCGCTCTCCGTCCCCGGCATCGCCTCCGGCTCATCCGCGAACCCGCGCAGCATCGGGTTCGCCGCCTCGCCCGCGATGGCGTCGTCGTTGAGCGCGCGAAAAAGCTCCGTCACGAACCAAGTCTGGTATTCCTCCGGATAATCGCTCCACGTGCCGCCGAGCACGATGAGCTCAATCTTGTCCGTGGCGTGTCCCATCTGGGCGAGCGCCGTGAGCCGCGCGGAAACCTGCAGGTACGGGTCGTAGCAGGCTGCCTCGGCACGGGCGCAAGCAGGCTCGTTGTGCAGATAGCTCTTGGGACAGCGCACGTCGTTCGGGCAGAAGACGCACGAGCCGGAACACGGCCACGGCTTGGTGATCACCGTGATCGTCGCCACGCCGGATGCCGAACGGCGCGGTTTCATGCGCAACACCTTGACGAGTGCCGCCTCGAGCTCCGGCGTGACGCCCCAGCTTGCCCAGCGCTCGGGCTCTTCCCGACGTACGCGCTGGTAAACCGGCAGGAGCCGGCGCTTCGCGAACGCGCGCTTGTCACCGCCGGAACGCTTGGCGGCCGCGTGCACGAGCTTTACGAGCGCGCGGTCGTCGACCGTCTCCCCGCGGCGCAGCGCGGCGAGTATCTGCAAGATGATCTCTTCCATGTCGCAAGATTCTACCGCATGGGCTCGAATCGGGCGCGTCGCCCGCACCGGCGATGTTAAAAACCCCTGGGGTAATTTTACATGCGGCGGCGCATGATGGCGTTGAGCTTCTCGCCCGCCGCAACCATCACGATGAGCAGCGCAGCAAGATAGAACGGATACAGCTCGATGCTCACCATCTGCGCGAGCACGCCGAAGAGCGGCGACATCGCAAGGTTCCCCACGTAGGCGAACGCCATCTGCATGCCCGTGAGCGCAAGCGCCACGTCGTCGCCGAAGCGCGCCGGGGTGGCATGGATGATCGATGGGTAGATGGGCGCGCAGCCAAGCCCCACGAGCACCAGGCCAACCAGCAGCACCGACTCGCCCAACGGCAACACGATGCAGGCAATCCCCGCAGCAACCAGCGCCTGCCCCAACCGAATCATGTTATGGTCGCGCACCTTGAGAGAAATGAAACCGCTCAGTGCCCGCCCCACCGTGATGCCGATGTAGAAAAATGATGCCCAGCTCGCCGCGACCTCAGCGGAAATCCCGCGTCCAAGCGTACAGTACGTCGCCGCCCAGTTGCCGCAGGTCGATTCGAGCGCGCAATAGCAGAAGAAGCAGAGCAGCACCGCTGGCACGCCGTCGCGGCGCAAGAGCTCCATGCGCGAGGAGTGCGCCAGCTGAATGCGGTCGCCACCGGATTCTTCGGCACCTTGCCCCGCAGCGGAGTGCGGTAGCTTCTTCTCTTTCCACAGAGGCAGCGACAGCGTGAGCACCACAACGATAGCCACCTGGATTCCGCCGAGCACCAAGAATCCGAGCGACCACGTGCCCACGCCCAGGCATTGCGCCATGATGAGAGGTCCCGCGCTCGCGCCCACGCCCCACATGCAGTGCAGCCAGCTCATATGCTGAGACTCGTAGTGCACGGCCACGTAGGCGTTGAGCGCCGCGTCGACCGCTCCGGCACCGAGGCCGTACGGCACCGCCCACAGGCAAAGCTGCCAGAACTCGCCAGAAAGCGCGAAGCCGGCAAGGCCCGCCGCCGTGAGAAGCACGCTCACCGCGGTCACACGCTCCGTGCCGAACCGCTCGACCACACGCACCGACATGAGGCTCGACACGATCGTGCCGGCAGAGATGATCATCGTCACCGCGCCGACCCAGGAAATCCCCGCGCCGAGCGCCGGAGCCATGAGCGGCCAGGCAGACCCGAGCGCGGCGTCGGGCAGGCCGAGGCTGATGAAGGCCAGGTAGATTATGGGCAGGAGTCCTGCGGGCATGGTGCATCTCCTTTGTTTTCGCAAAGCCGCCCCGCTCTCGACGAAACGGGGCCGCCGACTGATTATCATACTGGTGCCGACTCGATTAGTGAAGGAACACATGGACACCTCGATTGCCCGACAGCTCATAGACTTGAACACGCGCTTCTACCACGCAAACGCCGCGAGCTTCTCCGCCACGCGCGAGGCGCCGTGGGACGGCTGGCGGCGCATCGCAGCACACGCGGCAGCCTGCGTCGACGCCCTCGCGCCGGGTAGACCCCTCAAGGTGCTCGACCTTGCCTGCGGGAACATGCGCCTCGAACGGTTCCTTACCGAGGAGTTGCCGGAGGCGCCTTTCGAATTCCACGCGGTCGATAACTGCGGCGAGCTGGCAACGGAGCCATCGCTGCCGGCGGACGTCGTCTACCACAACGTCGATATCCTTGGCGCGCTGCTTGACGAGGCTCCGGGCACCCCGGAGATGTTAAAAAACCCCTGGGGTATTTTTACCGATGCGTACGCCCTCACCTGTTGCTTCGGCTTCATGCACCACGTGCCGAGCTTCAAACTCCGCGTCGCGGTGCTGCGAGAGCTCGTGCGCCACACGGCTCCCGGGGGCATCATCGCGGTGTCGTTCTGGCAGTTCATGCATGACGAGCGACTCGCCTCGAAAGCGCATGAGGCCGAAGAGGCCGCTCGCGAGCACGGCCTACTTGAGTCTGCCGTGTTCGACGCCCTCGAGCCCGGCGACCACCTCCTGGGCTGGCAGGACGGCACGAGCCTGCGCTACTGCCACCATTTCGAGGAGCGCGAGATCGACCAGCTCATCGAGGCGCTGCCCGCCGGCCCGGGGCGCCCATTTGAGCGTTACTCCGCCGACGGCCGCGCTGGAAACCTTAATCGCTACGTGCTGCTTCGCCGCACCCCCGGCAGCGAACCCGTCATGAAAGCCTAAGCATGGGACAGACGCACATCCGCACGCCGAAAAACTTCGTACTCGAAGAGCGCCTTGAGCGCTATGCGGACGCCATCGAGGTCGCACCGGAAACCTACCGTGGCTCCTGGGCGGCAGCGTGCGCGCCCGTCCGCGCGGCAAGCGCTGCAACCGCCGACGACCCCGCCGCCTCCCCCGCGCCCGCGGCTGGCACGTTCGACGCCGTATACCTCGACCTCGGCTGCGGCAAGGGTGCCTACCTCACCGCCTGCGCCGCACGTGACCCGCGCTCGCTCTACCTGGGCATGGATACGGAGCCTATCTGCATCGCGTACGCCGCGCAACGCATCGTCGAAGGCGAACTGAAGAACGCCCTCGTCCTGCCCCGCAGCGCGGAATCCCTTGAACGTATCTTCGCCCCCGGCGAGGTCGCAGGCATCACGCTCAACTTCCCCACGCCGTTTCCCAAGCGCAAGTACGCCGGCAAGCGCCTGGTGAACGTCGACCATCTGCTCGCGTACCGCGCGCTCCTCGCGCCCGCGTCACGTTGCGCACCGACAGCCAACCGCTGCGCGATTACGCGCTCACCCAGTTCGAAGCCGCCGGATACGCGCTGCATTGGGTGTCCGATGACGTGCGCGCGGAACATCCGGGACACCCCGAGACGGAATACGAGGCGCGCCTCGCGGCACAAGGCGCCGCCGTATACGGCATCTGCGCAACACCCGCCGCCGCGCCGACCCCAGCACAAATCCAAGCCGGTCGCGATGCCGAGCAAAGCCTTGCCGAATACCTTCCTCGCGACCTAGGCTCGCTCACCTATGTGCCGCTCGGCATGGAAGGGTACGTCGTGAACGCGCGAAACCGCATGGCGAAAGGCAAGGCGGCAACCCCCAACAGTGATGCGCGAGCACGGTGACGACGGCAATTCCCGTTACCCAGCCGCGGCATGGCGCCGAACGCCCCTCTGCATCAGGTGTGCCGGAAACAACGGCCTCGAAGGCCCGCCCGCGCTACTCCCGCTTCCCGCGCTCGCGAAGTCGTGCCAGACGCACGCGCTTGTGCTGACGCTCCCGCTCTTCACCCGTAAGATGTTGCACCAACGAGCCGAACACGGCGGCCAAGATTTGCTGGAAGAGCGTCCCCGCCATGACGGGGATGATGGCCGACCCCGGGAAGAACTGCGTCACAATGACAGAGCCGGACGAAATATTCCGCAACCCAACGCAGAACACCATGGAGAGCATGTCCTGCACGGAAAGCCCTAGGAAGCGAGCCATACCTAAGCCAAGGACGAATCCGAGCGTCGCGAACACGCAAATGAACACCGCGACCTCGAGCACCAGCGGGTCGAACGAGCGCACGTAGGGAGCAAGCCCCGTGGAATTGCAGGCAATCACGAAGACCGAGAAGAGCCGCGTGAACGCACCGAGGTTCGGCGCAAGCGTCTCGTGGCCCCATCCTTTCGACAACTCGTTCACCGCAACGCCCGCGATGGCCGGCAGAGCGATCATGAACACAAGGTCGCCCACCATGGACCAAGGGTCGACCGTCACCGACGCCCCCATGAGCACGCGCAACGCGAGCGGCAGCGTCACGGGCGCGAGCACCGTGGAGATGAGGATCGCCGCGAGGCCGAGCGACGCGTTGCCGCGATACATGTCGATCCACATGAAGCTCATGACTGCGATGGGAATGCTGTACTCCACCACGATGCCGGTAATGATGCCCGGATCGGAAAAGATAAGGCCTGCGGCGAGACGAGCGAGCGCCGGCATGAGCACGACGGTGACCGAGAGGATGGCGAGGAGTTCACGCGGGCGGCGGAACGTCTCCGCTACCTGGTGCAGCGAGGTGTTGAGCGAGCCTTGAAAGGTGATGATGGCAAACAGGTACGGCACCGCGGCCTTCGCCGGCCCCAGAACCTGGGGAAACGCGATGCCCAACACGAGGCAGACCGGGACGATGAAGGGCATGTGCCCCGATATGAACGCACTCAGACGGCGTATGTGGTGCATGTGCGAACCTCTCCTTGAACGACCAGCTCATGGTACGCGCACGAACAGTCGAACAGGTGCATGGCGCGAACCTTTAACATGATGGTCGTGAACGCGAAGCCCGCCATGCATGCAAGAAGCGCCTCAGGCACACGATCGCGAGGGTGGCAGCCGGCAATATGGATGATAATGAAAGGCGAAACCTCACGAGAAGGACGGAACATGGCATCCAAGGAAACAACGCGGCAAACGGAGGACGCAGGCGCTGTCCCCGCATCGGCCAGCTCGTTCGCTGCCGGCACCGGCAGCACGGGCGAGCACGGGTCGCTCGGCGCGCTCTCCCCCAGCTGGTGGGAGCCCGAAGAAGGCGAAGAGCCGGAGCCCTGGCTCACGCCCGACCAGGCATTCGAGCGCTTCCTCGCATGGTGCGAGGCGCGCGGCATCGAGCTCTGGCCGCACCAGGAGGAAGCCCTCATGGACCTCGCCGCGGGCGACCACGTAATCTTGGGCACACCCACGGGCTCCGGCAAGTCGCTCGTCGCGCTCGGCATGCTGTTCCTCGGCATGGCGCAGGGACGGCGCGCGTATTACACGGCGCCCATCAAGGCACTCGTAAGCGAGAAGTTCTTCGATCTGGTCGAGGTACTCGGCCGCGACAACGTCGGCATGATCACCGGCGATACGCACATCAACACGCAGGCACCCGTCATCTGCTGCACGGCAGAGATCCTTGCCAACCAGGCGCTCCGCGAGGGCGAGGACACAGACGTGGGCGTCGTCGCCATGGACGAGTTTCATTACTTCGCCGATCCCGACCGCGGCTGGGCGTGGCAGGTGCCGCTGCTCACGTTGCCGCACACGCAGTTCATGCTCATGAGCGCCACACTCGGCGACGTGTCGCATATCTCAGCCGCGCTCCACGAGCAAACCGGCACGCCCGTGGACGAAGTCACCGATGCGCCCCGTCCCGTGCCGCTCGCCTACGACTACGTCGACACCGCGCTCGAGGGCACAGTCGAACTCGCGCTTCGCCGCGGCGAAGCACCGCTCTACATCGTGCACTTCTCGCAAGATGCAGCGCTCGCCACGGCGCAATCGCTCGCGAATTTCGGCGTGGCGAGCAAGGAGCAGCGCGAGGCCATCAAAGACGCCGCCAAGGGGACGCGTTTCACCACGGCCTTCGGCAAGATCTTGAAGCGCCTGCTCGCGAACGGCGTGGGCGTACACCATGCCGGCATGCTGCCGCGCTACCGCCTGCTTGTCGAGAAGCTCGCACAGCAGGGGCTGCTACCGGTAATCTGCGGCACGGACACGCTCGGCGTCGGCATCAACGTACCCATCCACACCGTGGTGCTCACCGCGCTCACCAAGTTCGACGGCTACAAGATGCGCCGCCTGCGGGCGCGCGAGTTCCACCAGATCGCCGGACGCGCCGGACGCGCGGGCTTCGATACCGAGGGCATGGTCATCGCCGAGGCGCCGGAGCACGACATCGAGAACGCGAAGCTCATGGCAAAAGCGGGCAACGACCCCAAGAAGCTGCGCAAACTCAAGAAGAAGAAACCGCCCGAGGGCTTCGTGACCTGGAACAAGCAAACATTCGAGCGCCTGTGCGAGGCTGCGCCGGAGACGCTCAAACCGCGCATGCGCGTCACGAACTCCATGGTGCTCTCTATGGTCGAACGCGGCGGCGACGCGCGTGCCCGCGTGCACGACCTCATCGAGCGCAGCCTGCAGACGCCCGAGGAGAAGCTCAAGCTCGAGACGCGTGCGGACGAGATCTTCGCCACGCTCATCGACACCGGCGTCGTGGTGCGCGAAGAGGTTCAGGCCGAGGATGCCGAGCGTGAAGAGAGCCCGGCTGCCGGCATCGAGCCGTCATCCGACTCCTCAGCAACCGCCACGCCTGTCGTGAACTACTCCCTTACCGTCGACCTACCCGAGGACTTCGCCCTCGACCAGCCGCTCTCGCCGTTTCTGCTTGCAGCTCTCGAACTCCTTGACCCCGAGAGCGAATCCTATACGTTCGACCTCATCTCCATGGTGGAGGCAACGCTCGAAGATCCCAAGCAGGTGCTGCGTGCGCAGGAACGCCAGGCGCGCGACGCCGCGATGGCGGCCATGAAGGCGGACGGCATCGACTACGAGGAGCGCTTGGAGCGCCTCCAAGATGTGACCTACCCCAAGCCGCTCGAGGACATGCTCGACGCCGCCTTCGCCCAGTACTGCACGAAGGTGCCCTGGGCAGCGGACTACGCACTCAGCCCGAAGTCCGTCCTGCGCGACATGCTCGAGAGCGCCGCGGACTTCAAGGGGTACATCCAGAAGCTCGGCATCGCGCGTTCCGAGGGTATCTTGTTGCGCTACCTGGCCGAAGCGTTCCGTTCGCTCGACCGCACCGTGCCCATGGACAAGCGAAACGAGCAGCTTGAAGACATCATCTCGTGGCTCGGCCTCATGGTGCGGAGCGTCGACTCGAGCCTTGTGGACGAATGGGCGGCCGCCGGCGACACCGCCGCGCTTGACATCGCACCGCCTTCTGGTGCGGACACCGTGGTGGCAGATCGTCGCGGCATGACGCTCCTGGTACGAAACGCCCTCTTCCACCGTGTACGGCTTGCCGCGCTGCAGCGTGCGGGAGAGCTTGGCGAGCTCGACGGCGAGTGGGGCATGGGCGAGGTGCGCTGGCAGCACGTGCTCGACGCGTTCTTCGATACCCACGAAGAGCTGCTACTCGACGCCGATGCGCGCTCGACGGCGTACTTCAGCATCGATGAACGCGACGAGCAGGCAGAGCATGTATGGCACGTGCACCAGATCTTCCATGATGCAGACGGCGACAACGACTTCGGCATCATGGCCGATGTCGACCTCGACGCCACACAGGAAGAGAGCGAAGTCGTGTTCAAGAACTACCGCGCTGGCGCGATCGAAGAGCTGCTTGCGTAGCTGCCGTGTGCGCAAGCAAGCCACCGCTCCCGGCAACATGCCTTCCAATCGCCGATTCCGGTACCGCCGCACACCGATTTCTTCCCGCCGCTCGCTTGTTCGTGCGCGCATCGCGTTATGGTGCTCAACGCAGAACCGCGCCAGGTGTCCCAACATCGGGCGCCAGTCGAAAGGAGCACCATGCTACTCAAGGGAAAGACCGCCGTCGTTACGGGAGGGTCACGCGGCATCGGCCTTGCGATCGTGAAGCGCTTCCTCGAAGAGGGCGCGAACGTCGCCCTTTGCGGCAGCCGTGAAGAGACGGCGCAGAAGGCTGTCGATGCCATCCTTGCCGAGAACCCCGAGGCGCCCGTTATGGGCATCTGGCCCAACGTGGGCGATGAGGCCGCGATCGAGGCGGCGTTCCGTGAGGTCAAGGATCACTTCGGTGGGCTCGACATCGTATGCAACAACGCGGGCATCTCGCAGTCCCAGCCGCTTGATGAATATCAGCCGAACGATCTTGACGGCATCGTCGACATCAACATCAAGGGAGTCTTCAACGGTTGCCAAGCTGCCGCGCGCGTACTCGAAGCCGGCGGCGTGATCATCAACACGAGCTCGATGGTCGCCAAGATGGGCCAGCCCTCAGGCGTCGCCTACCCCATGAGCAAGTTCGCCGTGAACGGTCTCACCATCTCGCTTGCTCGCGAACTGGGTCCTGCCGGCATCCGCGTGAACGCCGTTGCGCCGGGCGTCACCGCGACCGACATGGTAGCGAGCCTGCCCGAAGAGCTTATCGCCCCCATCGAGGCGGGTATCCCGCTCAAGCGCGTTGGCCAGCCGGAAGACGTTGCGAACGCCTTCGTGTTCCTCGCAAGCGACCTTGCTTCCTATGTTACCGGCGAAGTGCTTGCGGTCGATGGCGGTATGACGGTCTAGACTCTGGCATCTGCTCATCAGAGTCTCCAGAGGGCGTACATCCGTGCGCCCTCTTTTTTGCCAAACCCAGCTTCGATCGCTGCGTCCTACCGCGCATCCGAGACGTAGACACCCACACGCACCTGATGCCAAGGGCTGCGCTCCGGTGCGACCTGTTGCACAACGCACTCGAACGCATCTCCGTGTCCGTAGAACATGAGCGTGGCGAGCATCTCGTTCATATCTGCCGGAACATAACCGAGCTTTGTACCGCCACGGCGGATAGCGATGGCATTGGGGTCATGCGGGTTATCGAACTCCGGCACAAGGTCGAGCTCCATACCCGCTGCAAGCTCCCCCAGCACGCGAGCACCATCCCAGTGCTGGAATCCGGCGATATAGAACGACATGAGGACAGGCGACGGCTCGTACATGGCGACCTCCTTTGGTCGACGTGCGCCGGCGGCTCTCCTGCAACCACTGGCGCACCCTTTTCGGTACGAGCGTAGTATCAACCCCCATGCGGACAAAAAATGAGACTCGATTCGCCGCAAGGCGTATGAGACGTAGCTTAAACACCCGGAGATGGCGAGCAACCTGCCCCTACTCCCCCGCCTCCGGCCAGATCACGTCCATGCCATCGTCCGCAGAGATGTAGCCAAGCGCAGCGAGCACGCAGCGACCCACGTGGTAGCCCAGATTCACGGGCACGGCGTTGCCAATCTGCTTGTATTGGTGCGCCATGGATCCGCAGAACTCCCAATCGTCCGGGAAGGTTTGGATGCGCGCGTACTCGCGCACGGTGAGCGGGCGCGTCTCTTCCGGATGGCAGCGCTCGGTTTGCTTCTGCGCCGGCGCGCACGTGAGCGTGAGGCTCGGCTCATCCCACGAAAGGCGCCGTGCCATGCCGGTGCGCCGCCGGTGAGGTAATAGCTGCCGCCCATGTACTCCTTCTGCACCTCTTCCGGCAGGTCGCGCCAGTACCCGCCCGCCGGCACCTGCTCCATCACGCGGCGCTTCTTCTCCGGATACTCCTGCCCCGGGCTCGCAGGGCAATCGCGCAGCGCCTCGCGCAGGGTGATGAAGTAATCGCGCTCGCGTGGGAAGATGAACGGGAGGTCCAGGTCGCGACGCACGGCGAACATGATGAGCCGCTCGCGCTTCTGCGGGACATCGAGGTATTGCGAACGCAGCACGCGATACCGCACGCGATATCCCAGCTGGTCGAGCGTTTCGAGCATCGTGGCGAGTGTGCGTCCGCCGTCGTGCCTCACCAGACCGCGCACGTTCTCGCCGATGGCGATCTTCGGCCGGACATCGCGAATGGCGCGTGCGAACTCAAAGAAGAGCGTGCCGCGCGTATCCTCGAAACCGCGGCTCTTACCCGCGTAGCTGAATGCCTGGCACGGGAACCCCGCCTGGATGACCTCGGCCTGCATGTCTGCGAAATCGACCTCGCACACGTCGCGGTTGTCGACGTTCCAGCCAAGTCCGTGGGTCTCGCTGTTGTGCACGAGCGTTGTCGCCGCATCGCGATCAAGCTCGTTGAGGTACACGTGCTTGAGCCCCGCGTTGTGGAAGCCCAGCGCGGTTCCCCCTCCGCCCGCGAAAAGATCGATGCACGTCGCTCCGTCAAAGAGCTCCCCGCTTTCGAGCACGCGGTACTGCGATTCGCCCTCACCGTTGAGTTTACGGTGCAGACGCTCGAGCTCCGCTCGCGAGAACAGGCGGCGATTCCGGGCGTCGCGCGTGTCCTTGATGAGGCCGAGTTTGCTCCAGCGACGCACGGTATCGACCGAAACGCCGAGCTCAGCCGCAGCCGCTGACGCCGTGACCAGTCCTTCTGCGGCTTGTTCCGTAGATTCGCTCGCTGCGTCGCTCATCGGCATCCATCCTTTTCGTCCAAAAAATAACCCCTACCTATGCAGGGGTTACAATATCTTACCATGCGGACAAAAAGCGTGCGCCGTGCGCGGTAGCACACGCTCCTTGTTGTCGTATCGTCGCTTGTCCTCTACACCGCGGGCTTCTCGGGAAACACATCACCGAACAACCGCTCGGCAAGCTCCTGTTCGGAGGCGACCGCCGCCGGCAACCCATGCTCCACGCGCACATCATCCAAAACCGCCGGCATCGCACGATACAATTCGTGCAGAGCCGTAGGCCGATCGAACGCGAAAGCATACGCCGTCACGCCGTCGCAGCATCGAACGCGCTCGTCCGACGTGCGTCCGGAGGGCACCCACGGCCGGTCGTAGGGCTCACGTGCGCCGGGAATCACCTGAACCAGGTACGATACGGCGCCGTTGCTCTGCGCAAGGAACTTCAGCTTATCCCAGACATCTTTCTCGTCCGATGCCTTGATGGTGTTGAAGCGATTCTTTACCTCGAAATACCCGGGCTTTTCCCACGTAGGAAGCAGCACGCCCGGCGCCGTGCGCAAATCCACGCCGCCACCGTTCGACCCAAGCTCGGTGAGACGCGGCGACAACCCAAGCACCTTCTGATGCCATAGGCCGATAGCGTTCGAGAGCGATTTGTTCCGCGAACGGAGATCGTCGAAATCGACGATGGCCTGAAGCGGCTCATCGAGAAGTTTCGCCTGCGCAACAAGCGTGAAGGGATCGGGCGGAAGCGGCTTGCCGTTGCGCGCGGAAAGCATCTTGCCAAAGACATGATCCGCCACTTCGAAGAGACGCTGCTCGTCGATCCACGAAAGCCCGTAGGCATGCATGACCATCTTTACTCCTTTCACGGTCGGCAACAGCATAACGCATGGTGCCTCGGCCACAACGCGCCGTCACAAGTTACCCTCATATTACTTACTGTGGAGGTCGTGCGTGCTTTTAAGAATCGTTCTCAATATGATTCAACTCCGCCAACAATTTGCCATAATCGGAGGCGTTAGGCGCGCTTGGTTACAACCGTTGCCAAGACGCGCGATTTCCTACTCAAAGGAGTGCACCATGAAGTTCGTTTGCCCCGTTTGCGGTTATGTTGAGGAGTTCGACGGCGAGGAGCTGCCCGAGGGTTTCAAGTGCCCCCAGTGCGGCGTTGACGGCTCCCGCTTCACCAAGATGGCTGGCGATATGACCTGGGCTGCCGAGCACGTCGTGGGCGTGGGCAAGCTCCCCGAGGTCTCTGAGGACATCGTGAACGACCTCCGCGCCAACTTCGAGGGCGAGTGCTCCGAGGTGGGCATGTACCTCGCCATGGCGCGCGTCGCGCACCGTGAGGGCTACCCGGAGATCGGCCTGTACTGGGAGAAGGCCGCCTATGAGGAGGCTGAGCACGCCGCCAAGTTCGCCGAGCTTCTGGGCGAGGTCGTGACCGACTCCACCAAGAAGAACCTCGAGATGCGCGTTGAGGCCGAGAACGGTGCCACCGCTGGCAAGACCGACCTCGCCAAGCGCGCCAAGGCCGCTGGCCTCGATGCCATCCACGACACCGTGCACGAGATGGCGCGCGACGAGGCTCGCCACGGCAAGGCTTTCGCGGGTCTGCTTAAGCGTTACTTCGGCTAAACCGCACAAAAACAACCTAGCTGTTTTGAGGGGCCGTTCGAAAGAACGGCTCCCTTTTTTGGTTCGAGGAACCCTGTCGCGCCATTCGCGACGGATATCAACGGTTATAAACGGATGTGCCGAGTAGACACACGAAATGCTGCATCAAAAGTGCAGGTCACAAGCTTACGTCGGTACCGGCTACTCGACGAATCGAGAAATAACCGTTGATAACCGTCGCGAGTGATATCTCCCCTGTGAAATCTATGCGATCGATCGCGCGATTCCCCGGGTGCCCAACGCATCTCCGAGAGCATTAATGCTCGACCTGCATCGTTAACGAAAAGGGAGGCGTCCTGCTGGACACCCCCCATCGTGCTATACGAGCTTGGATGTAGTGCGAACTTACCCGCGATACCCGCCGCGGCCACCAAAGCCGCCGCGGCCACCACGGTCGTCACGGCCGCCGAAGCCGCCGCGCCCGCCGCGATCACGATCACCGAAACCGCCACGGCCACCACGGTCGCCACCGCGGCCACCAAAGCCGCCGCGTCCGCCGCGGTCGTCACGACCGCCGAAACCACCGCGGCCACCGCGATCGTCACGGCCACCGCGCCCGCCGAAGCCGCCGCGACCACTACGGTCGCCGCCGCGATCATCGCGCGAACGGTCGACATCGCAGCCCATCTCGGTGAGCGGGTTGATGATGGCGTCAAGGATGCCCAGCAGCGTGCGAGCATCGTCCGAGGAAAGCGTAGGCACGAGCTTCTTGCGCTTATTGCCGCGCGCCTCGGCCATCGCCACGGCGTCCTCGCTCGCGAAGACAACGATGTGGCGCATGTCGCCGTCTTCGGGCTCAATGCGGCCGACGATGTCGTGCTTCTCGGCCTCGACCAGCAGCTCGTTCAGGGCACGCAGGCGCATGCCCAGGAGGTCTGCCATCTCCTTCTCTTCCATACGGCTCTTGAGCTCGAGCAGGCGCAGCGCGCGCACGAGATCCTTCGTGCGCTCGGCCTCCTCGGCAGCCTCATCGGCAAGCGCGGACTTGCGGTTGCGGAGCAGGCGTGCCGCACGGTTCACCTTATCAAACAGCAAGTCGTCGAGCTCTTCGGGCGCGGGGGCGCTGGTAGCCTCAGCGTCCTCGTCATCATTCTCGACAACGAGATCGTCCTCGGCATCCTCCGCGAGCTCAGCCTCCTCGACAGCCTCTACGATCTCGGCGGCTTCCTCGATGGCCTCCTCGACCTCGAGCGCCTCCTCGACGACGTTCATCGTCTCATCCAGATTCGTCATGTTCTCGTTCTCGTTGTACTCTGCCATACGTTCCTCCTACCCTTCCGGGTCTCTTAGGGGCGTCTTACCACAGCTGTACCGCCGCGCCCTCATCCAATGGCCTTCCGGCCGGCGCCGTTTAGCGCGCGTACCAGTGTAGGAGGTCGAACGCTCGTCCTGCTGCAGAATTTGTAGGCGCACAAAAGACGCACGCAGTGCATGCTGCCGCACGCTCAGAAGAACATCTAGAACGCTCTATTCAAAAGTATTGGTTATCTAGAACGGTGCCACGACGAGCATCGCCACGAAAATGGCAGCGAACACGACAATCGTGAGAAGATAGACCGCACGGCTCATGCGAAATGCCCCGTCACGCCCGAAGCGGTCGACAACCGCATCCGTTCCCTCGGCGCGCATCGCGAGCACAAGGTCGCGCCCTTCGAGCATCGACGCCTGCTCCTCTTCTGCACGGGCCGCGCCCTCGCGACCATATGCCGCGAGCACCACGCCCGCGAGCTCGAATTTCTCGCCCGCACGATACACGCGCGTCATCTTGGCGAGATGCGACGCGCAGGCGCACACCGGGTACAGCGAAACAGCGCACGCAAAAAACAGGTCGGAAGCGGGTTCCGTCACCGGCGCAATCGCCGTGTGTCGCTCGCCCGCGGCCACGATGAGCAGGCCGAACACGGTAAAGAAGAACGCCGTACCGAGATACTTCAGCAGCTGCCCCTTGAGGCCGGTGAACTCGCTGTCGCGCTTGCCTATGACTGCCTGCAGGGTCTCCATGGTGTCCTCGCTTTCCGCAACGTCAGCGCCAACACCACGCGGCGGGGCGCTTTACTACAAGCTACCCGCGGGCTGCAGGAAATACGTCAGGAAACTGTTAGCGTTTTGTAATGAGAGCAGCATAGAACAACCGCTCACGGGACGGTTCGCGCCGTTCGGCAGGGTTTGGTGCCCAAGCCGCCAAACGGCGCGACTTTGATGCTTAGCGCTGTGCGAGCTCGACGATTGTGGGCAGAAGCCCCTTGATGGTCTCCGCGCTGATGAGAATCGTCTCAGCGTGGATGAGCAAGAGTCCGCATCCCAGCGTGCCCTTCGCCTCCATCTGAAGCGCCTCGTGATGCGCCTCGGACGCAGCGCGAAACGCCTCGTCACCCTGGGCGATGAGCTCACTGGGGTCGTCGCCGCCCTTCGCGAGCTCGATCGCCTCGAGGTAACAGCTCTTCGCCGTTCCGGCGAACGAGATAATCTGGAAACTCACGGCCTCATACGGCGGGCTTGCAAGTTCGCCACCGCCCTCGGCCGCCGCCGCAACGTCGTCCGTCATCCTACATCATCCCCTTGATCTGCTGGAGCACTTTGGCGCCGTCCATCATGCCGTATGCCATCATGTCGATCGCCTCGACCGGCTTGTCCTTGGCAGCGGCGCGCACCTTATCCAGCATGAATCGAATCTGCGGACCCACGAGCACGACATCCGCCCAGTCGATCTTATCGTTCATCATCGCCATAGCCACCGCCTGCGTCTCGAGCTCCAAACCCTCCGCCGCCGCGGCCTCCTCAATCTTCTTGCACATGTTCGCCGTAGAAGCTCCCATTGAGCAAATCAGCAGTACGTTCATGCTTCCTCCTCATCCTTCTGAAGGTTTCTAATCCTTGCCATCAAATCCTCGATAAGCGTGAGGCAATTGATAACGAAGTAGTCCGGGTCTTTATCTGCACGGCACCCGCGCCGATCGACCAATATGCAATGGCGGGAATGCGCCCCAAGCGTGCTTGACTCATCAGCGGTGAACACGAAGTCTTCAACACCACGGGAGGAAATCCGATCCTGTACGAACGTCAAGTCTCTCGTCTCTCCGCTTTCGCTCACAAAGATGACGATAAACTGCCGATCGTCTCGAAAATCAAGAGGGCTTTTCGTCGTGGCGAAGAAACCGTGTTCGAGCAAGCGATTGCTTAGATATTGGGCGGTGAGATCGGAGTATCCGACGCCCATGAGGTGAACGCGCATACCTGGCGCCGCTGAGAGTGTTTGCGCAAGCGTCTCTAGTTCGTCAAGCGAAGCCTCGCCCGCGATGATTCGTTCACAAAATTCGGGCATACCCGGCGACAACGTGCTCATGCGCTCGTGCTTCAGAGAGTACAGCAATTCGCTGAAACCATCGAAACCGAGCTTCTTCGCAAGACGAACGACACTTGTCGTCGAGACGAACGAAGCCTGCGCCACCGATCGAATGGGGATCTTCTCCTCACCGTGATCTAGGCGAGCGACAATCTCGCGAAGGATTCGTATCTCCGATACGGAAAGGCTGTTCCATCGTTCCATCTGTTGAACGTCCATGTGCCTCACCTCCCATCGGCAGAGCCGCTGTCCTCGACCACGTCCGTTGAGACTGCAACGTTGGAGTCCTCTGCTTCTTGTCTTGTCTCCTCCGCATTCGCGCCAGCATCGTCGTTTTCCCTATCGGACGCATCGGGGACGTTCGGTGCCACAACGGTCACAACGGTTCCCGCGATAACATCGTGAAGCATCCTCTTGCGCTTTGACAACAGGAGCAACAGCACAGAGACAACGCCAATTCCCCAGCTAAACCATACCGTATACTGAATAATATCGCGCTCGAGAAACAGCATGAGGTAGTTTCGCACATAGTTGCTCAGCGGCGAGAAGCATCCCTCCACCACGGTAATCGCGACAAGATCCCTCAACATCAGACGGAGCAGGCCAGGCGCTTCACCGGAAACGGTTGCCATACGCACGCGAAGGAGGTGCTTGCCGATCGTTTGTCCGCGCCACACGAAACGCGGAACGACGCTGTATAAAATCACCTCTACAGCCACGAGCATGAGCAGGAGCGGAAGCTGAACATCGGCATCGAAATACGTAAGCGCGAGCGAGCCCACGAACATTCTGCCGGTAAGCAGATAGGCAGCCGCGATAAGCATCGTATTCATGATGATCAACGCGATATACCAGTCGATGAAATACGCTATGAGCCTGCGAATCATGCTGTCCCCTATCGGCGGGCGTCCT
>CAJLVH010000014.1 GCA_905210055.1 uncultured Enorma sp.
CATGATGGCGAAGGTCGCCTCCGCTTCGGCAGATGCGGGCGTGCCGTGCGAGGCGTCGCTCGAGCGCATGATGAGCTGCGGATTCGGCGCCTGCTCTACGTGCGCGGTCGAGACCGTGAACGGCATGAAGGGTGCATGCATGTGCGGCCCTGTATTCGATGCGAAGGAGGTCGTGTGGTAATGGGCAGCGTCTCTATGGCCGTCGATTTCGCCGGCATCCACCTCAAGAACCCCATCAATACCGCTGCCGGTACCTTTGGACAGGGCTGGCAGTTCCAGAACTTCATCGACGTGTCCGAGCTTGGTGCCATCACTACGAAGGGCTGCGCCGCCGAGCCCTGGCCTGGCAACCCCAAGCCGCGTATGACCGAGGTCCCAGGCGGCATGATGAATTCGGTGGGTCTCCAGAACCCCGGCGTGCGCGCCTTTGCCGAGGAGTCCGGGCCGTACCTCTCCGAGCTCACCGATAAAGGTACGGCGGTCATCTGCCAGGTTGCCGGACATTCCATCGAGGAGTATGTCGCCGCGCTCGAGCTCTTCGACGAGCTCTGTCCCTGGGCAGCTGCGTTCGAGCTCAATGTGAGCTGCCCGAACATCGCGTGCGGCGGCGCTGCGATGGGCTCCACGCCCGAGGGTGCTGCCGAGGTCATGCGCGCCTGCCGCCCGGTGACCAAGAAACCGCTCCTCGTTAAGATGGCTCCCGTTCGCCTGCCCGAGATCGCACGTGCCCTCGAGGCGGAGGGCGCCGACGGCCTTACCGTCATCAACTCCATCCCCGGTATGGCGATCGACGTGCATACCCGTCGTTCGAAGATCTCCCGTCCCACTGGCGGCCTTTCCGGACCCTTGCTGCATCCCATCGCGGTGCGTATGGTGTGGGAGGTCTGCCAGGCCGTCGACATCCCCGTGTGCGGCGTTGGTGGCGTGATGACCGGTGAGGACGCCGCCGAGTTCATCCTCGCGGGCGCCTCGTCTGTCGCCGTAGGTATGGCGAGTTTCGTCGATCCCACTGCCAGCGTTCGCATCCTCCGCGAGCTTGAAGCATGGGCGGAGTCGCAGGGCGTGAAGAGCATCACCGAACTGATTGGAGCATTCCAATGCTAGAGCAGGAAGCGTGCGAGCGCATCATCGTCGCCCTGGACTGCGACCGTACGAGGGCTCTTGAACTCGCAGGAAAGCTCAGCGGGCATGCGACATGGCTCAAAGTGGGTATGACGCTCTTCTATGCTGAGGGACCGGACATCGTGCGCGAGTTCCGTAAGCTCGGATTCAAGATCTTCCTCGATCTCAAGTTCCACGATATCCCACATCAGGTGTGTGGCGCGGCCCGGGGATCCGGTGCCATGCTTGCCGCATGCCGCGAAGGCGCCGAGGAGGCGGCGGAGCAGCTCGGCGCGCGGCCGAAGCTCGTCGCCATCACCGTGCTCACGAGCATGGACCAGGAGGCGCTTGCCCAGATCGGCATCGATGCGCCCGTTGCCGAAGAGGCGGCGCGCTTGGCCTCGCTCGCGAAGGTGAACGGCATCGACGGTATCGTGTGCTCGCCCCAGGAAGCACATGCCATGCGTCAACTTTTGGGAGAGGACGCGCTCATCGTGACGCCGGGCGTACGTCCCGCGGGTGCGGCCCTCGGCGACCAGAGTCGCGTTGCCACGCCTGCTGCCGCTCTCGAGGCCGGTGCAAGCCATCTGGTGATTGGCAGGCCGATTACCAGCGCCGATGATCCGGTTGAGGCATACGAGGCGATCGTTTCCGAGCTCGTGCCGCTAGCGCTCTAAGCCAGGTCGTGCAAGCTCTTTCCTGCAGTTTCTTCGCGGTCGTTCTGTGAATATGCAGGTTGCGACCTTAAAGATTCCCTTGATGCTCTTGAACTTTGAGGCTCTATCCTTTAACGTATCACGTTGGTTGCCTGCCAGAAGTGCTTTCGTAAGGCGTGTAACCACTAGTTTGTTTGTATAAACCTTGAATGTAGGAGGTTCTAATGGCGCTTCCCCAGCTCACCGATGAGCAGCGCAAGGCCGCTCTCGAGAAGGCCGCCGCAGCCCGCCACGCCCGTGCCGAGCTTCGTGAGAAGATCAAGAAGGGTGAGGTCTCCCTCGAGTCCGTCCTCAACTCCGACGATCCCATCGCATCCCGCATGAAGGTCTCGACCCTCATTGAGTCGCTCCCTGGTTATGGCAAGGCCAAGGCTGCCAAGATCATGGACGAGCTCGAGATCTCTGCCACCCGTCGCGTTCAGGGTCTCGGCGTTCGTCAGCGCGAGCAGCTCCTCGCTGCCCTCACCAAGTAAGTGAGCGATACAGCGTCAAAGCTCTTTGTCGTTTCAGGACCGTCAGGTGCCGGAAAAGGCACGCTCGTCGCGCGTGTTCGCGAGGAGCTGCCGAATCTGGGCCTGACGGTTTCCGCTACCACGCGAGAGCCGCGTGAGGGCGAAGTGGACGGCACGAGCTATTACTTTCTCACGCCCGATGAGTTCCAGCGTCGCGTCGACGCGGATGAGTTTGTTGAATGGGCGCACGTTCACGGGCATTGCTACGGCACGCTCAAAAGCGAGGTCGAGCGCAACCTCTTGCAGGGGTCATCGCTTATCCTCGAGATCGATGTCCAAGGTGCCTTGCAGGTGCGCGAACGCATGCCCGAAGCCGTGCTCATCTTCATCAAGCCGCCTTCGCTCGAGGTGCTCGCCGAGCGCCTGCGCAATCGCGGCACGGAAACGGAAGATGCCATCGCGCTTCGTCTGTCGAATGCCCGGCGCGAGCTCGCGCTGCAGGATCGCTACGACGAGATCGTGGTCAACGACGACCTCGACGAGGCGGTCGACCAGCTCATTGGCATTATCGAGAACTACGAAAGGAACTGAGGTCCTGTGTCTGTCATCAAGCCTCATATCGACGACCTGCTCGAGAAGACCGATAACAACCGGTTCCTCTTGGCTTCACTTGCGTCCAAGCGCGCCTGCGATATCAACGACATGCTCCGCGGTCAACACGAACGCGTGCTCAAGGTGCAGGATGTCGACGACATAACCATCGCTCTTTCCGGCAAGGATGCCATCTCCATGGCCATGGAGGAGATCGTCGACGGCGATATCTCCTTCGACCACGAGAAATTCTCCTGTGCGCTCGGCCATCAGCCGACTGCCTACGAGTCCGCTGGGTCTGTGGACTAGCGCATGGCGAGTCGCGTTTGCCTGGTTCATTATCATGAGGTCGGCCTCAAGGGTAAGAACCGTGCGCATTTCGAGCACATTCTCATCGATACCATCAAGGCGGCCTGTGCCGCCTTTTCCGTTGCGACATGCGCGCGCATCTCTGGGCATATTCTCGTGACGTTCTCCGAGCCTGGAGATGCGGAGCGCGCGTTTCCCATCATCCGACGCGTGCCCGGCGTGGCGCGCGTATCGCTTGCGTTCCACACGAACCGCGACCCTAAGGAGTATTGTCGGGCGGCGATTCGCGCGCTTGGCGAGGTGGGGGAGTTCGAGAGCTTCAAGGTCGCTGCGAAGCGGTCGAACACCGATTACCCGCTTGGCTCGCTCGAACTGAACGCGCAGGTAGGCGAAGTGCTCTGCGAGGCATATCCCGAAAAGCGCGTCCAGATGAAAGCGCCTGACGCCACAGTGCACGTGCTCGTGGTCCAGGGGAGCGTGTACGTGTACGCCAGGTCGGAGCGCGGTGTGGGCGGGCTTCCCGTCGGCAGCGCCGGCAAAGTGGTGACGTTGCTTTCCTCCGGTATCGATTCGCCCGTCGCCACCTGGCTCATCGCACGGCGCGGCGCCGTCTGTGTGCCGGTGCACTTCTCTGGTCGCCCTCAGACGGCCGATACAAGTGAATATCTCTGCCAGGACATCATCCGCGCCTTTGCTCCCGCCATTCAGATCGGCCGCATGTATGTCGTGCCGTTCGGTGAGGCCCAGCGGCAGATTGCGCTCGCTTCCCCCACAAGTCTGCGCGTGATCATGTACCGTCGGGTGATGTACGCCGTGGCGGAGCGTATCGCGCGCCTCGAGGGTGCGAAGGCGATCGTGACGGGTGAGTCACTCGGCCAGGTGGCCTCCCAGACGCTCGAGAACATCGCGGCGGTGAACGAGATGGTGACGCTGCCGGTCTTGCGGCCACTCATCGGCTCGGACAAGCAAGAGATCATCGAGCGCGCTCATGAGATCGGCACATACGACATCTCGTGCGAGACGGCTCCCGACTGCTGCACGCTGTTCATGCCGCGCGCGCCCGAGACGCACGCACGCTTGGATGCGGTCCGAGAGGCATGGGACGCCTTCGATCACGATGCGATGATCGAGGAGCTCGTCCAAAACGTTGAGTACGTCGATTTCCCGAGTTCCTCGTATCGCCCGGGACGCCCTGTTCGCGAGCGCCACGATGAGCTCGCTCCGCGTGCTCGGTAGCGCATCGACGGTTCCTTGAACGCCCGGCGCATCGACTTATGCCTATGATGCGCCGGGCGTTTTTTCATGCAGGTGATTGTGCGCGTTGAAGTCGTTTATCTTAAGCTGTCTACCAGCTCTCTTGTGCGATGTGCTGTTCTATTGGCGCGCTGGCTCGTCGTTGCGGGCCGTCCAGAGCAGATTATGACAAGCTTTCTGCAAGGTCACGGGCGAAAATCTGAGAATTTCCGCGTCCAGGACACCGGTTCAGAGGATGATGCAGCCAAGGGGTGATGCATCATGGCTCAGCTTCAACGTGAACACGGTGTCGCACACGTTGCAAGACAAATCCGCGGGGTCGCCAAGGCGGGAACGGGTGCGCGCATAGTACTCGCATGCACGTTGCTCGGTGTTGCGGCCGCGTTCTTGCTCGGCGTTATCGGTGCCGCTCAGGAACCCGTCCTCATCGAGCGCGCAGCGACGAGCGAGACGCAACGCATGGAAGCCGAAGGCGATGACGCGGACGAGGAGCGCGCGGAGGCGGGTGCCGATACGGGTGCCGAAGGCGATGAGATTGAAACCGTCGTGGTAGATGTGGGTGGTGCCGTGATCGAACCCGGTGTGGTCGAACTCGACGCTGGCTCACGCGTCGCCGATGCCATAGAGGCGGCCGGGGGCCTCGCAATCGATGCGGATTGCACCACATTGAACCAGGCGCAGCTTCTCCAGGATGGTCAGAAAGTCTACGTACCCAAGGAGGGCGAAATCGATGCGTCGGGGGCTTTGGTTGATTCGAGCATACAGGAAGCCGGACAGGCGGCAACGACGCTCGTGAATATCAACACTGCGACGCTCGAGGAGCTCGACGCCCTTCCCGGGGTAGGACCTGCGACGGCGCAGGCGATCATCGATGACCGCGAGGCGAACGGTCCTTTCGCATCGGAGGAAGATATTATGCGCGTATCGGGGATCGGGGAGAAGAAATATGAGAAGCTGAAGGGCTCGATTTGCATATGAGGGGAAGTTACGAGCTCGAAGCACCACCGCGGCCGTATATCCCACCAGCCATGGGGGCTGCGGCGAGCGCACTCGCGTGCGCGGCGGCGGTTATGGAACGTGGATGGCAAGACTATGTGCGCACCTGGGTGAACGAAGCAGCTTCCTCTTTGGACAATGTACCCTCGATGGTCTTGTGTGCCGCTGCGTGCTCGTTTCTGGGAATCGTCTTGCTCATGGTGGCGGGGTTGCGGTGTCTTCGCCGCCGGCAGGATCGTGAGACTGCTAATCATGCAGGCACTCTGGACGGTTCTTTACCATCTTTCATGGCGAGGCTATGCGCGCTGCCTGTTCTATCCGACGACTCAGGGCGTGCGCGACGGTTTCGCCTTCTCGGCTGGGTCGGCATTGGCTGCATCATCGGGGCGCTTGCAGGTGCTGCCGGTTGCTTGAGCAGGAGCGCATCGGCTGCGAAGCTGCTGACGAAGCCCGCAAGCAGCTTCGAGTTTCGCATCGTCGGAGACGCGCAGGCATCTTCGTGGGCGTATCGGCATCAAGCCCATGCATACCTCGATGGTGCGCGCGCGGGGACGGTTGAACTCTCTTGTGATGAGGAGTTTCCCATAGGTATGAACATCTCATGCGTGGGCAGGGTTGAAGCGCTTGCGGCAGATTCCTGGGGTAGGTCATCATATGTGGGCGGCGAGGTCGCGAGCGTTCGCGTCGTATCCGTCGTTGAGCAGTCACAGGAGCAGACGCCCGTCGACGCGGCGCGCGACCGCGTGCTTGCGGCAATCGACCCAGCGCAAGGGGATGGCCGCGCGCTCCTTGCGGGGATCGTATGTGGGCGCACGACAGAACTCAACGCGTCTCTGGCGTCCGATACGTTCGCGCAAACGGGGACATCGCATCTCATCGCTGTTTCAGGGAGTCATCTTGCCCTTGTGGTGGCGCTCGTGGAGGCTTCCGTCAAGTCCATCGGCTTGAAGCGCTTGCTCAGGTTTGCGCTGCTTACAACGGTCATGGGTGTCTACGTGCTCTTCACGGGAGGCGACGCCTCGGCTGTTCGTTCCTTCATCATGGTGGCTTGTTCCATGCTCGCAGGGCTTGGCGATAGGAGGTCGCATGGACTATCCGCCCTTGCCGTGAGCGTGCTCGTACTCGTCGTGGCTGACGCGGGCATCGTCTTCGATCTTGGATTTCAGCTTTCCGCGGCGAGCGTTCTTTTCATTCAGGTGTTCGGTGGATATGTTACGTTCCGTCTGCGGCGGTTGCATATGCCACGAATGCTTGCGGAGGCTCTTGCGCTCACGTTCTGCGCGCAGTGGGCGACGCTTCCCATAACCGTTCCCGTGTTCGGCACCTGCTCGCTTATCGCTCCCGTGGCTAACGTCGTGCTAGGGCCGGTCATGTCGGCACTCCTTATTGCCGGTCTTGTGGCAGCCTTGGCTTGCTTGCTCGCACCGTGGCTCTCTGTAGCGTTCATCCCGGCGTTCGCTTTGGCACGTGTCTCCATCTTCTGTGCGTCTGCATTCGCTGCGGTGCCTCACGCGTCTATCTCGATGGTGTTGGGCATCGGTGGGGCCACCTTCCTCTACGGGCTTGCCGCTGCCGTATATATCGGCTGGATGCGCATACGGGGCACGCATTTCGCGTGCGCTCTCGGTGCGTGCGCGCTCATCGCATTCGGTCAATATGTTCGTTGGCGCTATCTCGCACCTCCCGAGGTCATCATATTAGATGTTGGCCAGGCGGATTCGATCCTCATCAGGGACGGGTCGAGCGCTGTGCTCGTCGATGCGGGGGTCGACGATGAAGTCGCAACGGCGCTTGCGAGAAACAACGTGAGGCACCTCGACGCCGTTGTCATCACGCATTGGGACAGCGACCATTGCGGTGGTCTCGATGCGGTGTTCGATACGGTAGGAGTAGAGCGAATCGTCGTCGCCGAAGGCGCTGCTGCGAACGCGCCGCAGAGTGTTACCTCGCTCGATTTGCCCCGGGTCGAAAGCGTTTTGGCGGGAGACAGCATCAATGTGGGCAGGTTTTGCTGTCGCGTGGTATGGCCGCGTTCAGATGTCGACGGTTTCGACAACGAGGATTCCATCGCGCTCGACGTTGCATATGAAGACGCGGGCGTTTCTATGGACGTTCTGCTCACAGGCGATACCGAAGTCGATGAGGAGCGTGCGTATGCGTATGCGGTGGGGGAGGTGGATGTACTCAAGCTCGGGCACCACGGGTCTGCCGAGTCCGTCGATGCCGAGGTGCTCGAAATGTTCGACCCCCTCCTCGCGGTGGCGAGCGCGGGGGAGGGTAATCGCTACGGCCACCCAGCCGAAGCCTGTATCGAGCTGCTCGCAGAACATGGGACGCAGACCGTCTGCACGAAGGACGTTGGCGATGTGAGGGTTTCGCCAGTAGAAGGGGGCATCTCGGTCTCGTATGGCCGGACAGCATGATAGAGTGGTGGGGAAGCCGAGACCCAGGCCGAGTCCCCTCATTCGCTAAAGGAGCCTACCATGGCGTCTGCCACGCTGCTGCCAGCATATCTCCTCGTCGGCCCCGACGAGGTCAAACGCGATGCCGCGATAGACCGTCTGGTGTCTCGGCTCGAAGCGAGCGGCATGGCGACCTTCAACCTCGACGACCGCGACATGACCAAACCGCAGGAGCCGGACGAGATCATCGCTTCGCTCTGCACGTTTCCCATGGGCTCGGACTTCAGGCTCGTGATCTTACGAAGCTGCGATCACCTTGTGAAGGCGATGAGCGATGCGCTCGTTTCCTATCTCGCGGCCCCGTCGCCCGACACCGTGTGCCTCATCGTTGCCGACGCCCTCGCGAGGAACACGCGGCTCTACAAGGCCGTAGCGAAAATCGACGCCAAGGCGGTTATCGACTGTTCGGCGAAGAAGCGCTGGGAGCTCCCGGCATACGTCCAGGGCATGGCAAGCAGGCATGGTGTCTCCATTTCGAGCGCGGCTGCCGAGGAGCTCGTCGCGCGCGCGGGTGAGTCTACACGCATGCTCGATACCCAGCTTAAGAAGCTTGCCGCCATGACGGGATCGTCCAGCATCGAGCTCGCAGACGTTGAACGCTATGTCGTTCGCACGGCAGAGATCAAACCGTGGGATTTTCTTGATGCGGTGAGTGCCCGCGATGTCGCTCGCGCCCTCGAGCTCTATCGTCTACTGCCGCCTAAGAGCGAGGTTCGCCTCCTCTCGCTTCTGCTCACGCGTGTACGCGAGCTCATCGTCGCGAAGGCGCTCGACGAACGCGGCCAGGCACGCGAGCTCGCCTCGACGCTCGGCGTGAAGGATTGGCAGGTGAAAAACCATGTACGGTGGTCGCGCCTGTTTTCGATGGACGAACTTGTGGACGCCCTGCGCAGCGCTGTCGAGACGGAATGCGCGCTCAAGGGTTCGAGGGATTCCGAGATCGCATTCACCACGTGGTTCGTCTCCATAGCACAAAGATCGTCACGCGTTTCTTAGCACTCTTCCGCGTGTGGACGACAATGCCCGGCACCGTATAATTTCACAGCATCACCACTTCACCTACCTGCGCCATCGTGGTACACTACCTGCTTGTGACCTCAATCGTGTCTCAGAGGCCTGATCATATGGCGACGATATCTAGGAAATTCGAAAGGAACTCTGCAAGTGGCTAACATCAAATCGCAGAAGAAGCGTATCCGCACCGCCGAGAAGGCCCGCGTGCGCAACCGCGCCGTGCGCTCCGAGCTCAAGACGCTCGTCAAGCACGTTCATGAGGCTGTTGAGCAGGGCGACGCACAGGCCGCGCAGGCCGCTGCCAGCCGCGCTTACAAGCGTCTCGATCAGGCTGCTGCCAAGGGCATCATCCACAAGAACCAGGCTTCTAACCGCAAGTCCGGTGTTCAGAAGCTCGTGAACACCCTGAACTAGCGCAAGCCTCTACAAGCACGTTACCTTTAGCGGGGATCCTATCGCCAGGTAGGATCCCCGCTTTTCAGGTGTATCGCCATCTCAACATCCTCTCGTCCTTTCGTTTATGTTGTGTGTGTAATCATGCGCGCGTGCTCGGGGCTGGTTGCGGGCTTTCCTCACGCGAGTTCCGCACGAACAGGAGGCGCCAGTGGCACCTCCGTCGTGAGCAGGACTGTCCGAGCAGTGAGGGAAGCCCGCAACCCGCCCCGAGCGCCCAATGCCCCTCGCATCCTCCCGCCTAATCAAGTACAATAACCCCCATGAACACCAACACCTCACACATCAGAAACTTTTCCATCGTGGCCCATATCGACCACGGTAAATCGACGATCTCTGACCGCATCCTCGAGCTCACGAATACGGTCGAGGAGCGCGACATGGCCTCGCAGCTACTCGATACCATGGACATCGAGCGCGAGCGCGGCATCACGATCAAGTCGAATGCCGTGCGCGTCATGTACACGGCCGACGATGGAGAGACCTACCAGTTCAACCTTATCGATACACCCGGTCACGTCGACTTCACCTATGAGGTGTCGCGCTCGCTCGCTGCGTGCGAGGGCGCGGTGCTCGTGGTCGATGCCACGCAGGGCGTGGAGGCGCAGACCGTTTCGAACGCTAACCTCGCCATGAACGCGAACCTCGACATCGTGCCCGCGATCAACAAGATTGATCTTCCTTCCGCGCACCCGGACGAGGTCAAGCTCGAGATCGAGGACGAACTCGCGATTCCCGCCGATGACGCCGTGTGCGTTTCGGGCAAGACGGGCGAGGGCATCCACGACCTGCTCGAGGCGATCGTCTTTTTGGTCTCAGCGCCCGAAGGAGACGCTGGGGCGCCGCTCAAAGCGCTCATTCTCGACTCGTATTTCGACGAGTATCGCGGTGTCGTCGCCACGGTGCGTATCTTCGATGGCGAGATCCGCGCCGGCATGCAGCTCACCATGATGCAGACGGGACACAGCTTTCTCGTCGACGGCGTCGGCGTAAAGCGACCCGCCGAGACGCCCGTCGAAGCCCTCACCGTAGGCGAGGTCGGATTCGTCGTCACCGGCCTCAAAGACCCCGAAGCGGTCCATGTGGGCGAAACCCTTACGTATCGCGACCGCCCTTGTGCCGAGCCCCTGCCTGGGTACCGCGAGGCGAAGCCCATGGTCTACACCGGCATCTTTCCCATCGATAACAAGGACTACGAGAATCTGCGTGATGCGCTCGAGAAGCTTCATGTGAACGACCCGTCGCTCATCTGGACGCCCGAGACCTCCGTCGCGCTCGGCTTCGGCTTCCGCGTAGGCTTCCTCGGCCTGCTGCATATGGAGGTGGTGAAGGAGCGTCTTGAACGCGAATTCGACCTCGATCTCATCGCAACGAGCCCGAGCGTCGACTACCACGTTTATAAGACGGACGGTACTATGCTCGAGGTACGCAGCCCTCAAGATCTACCAGATGTGACCCGCATCGACCACATCGAGGAGCCCTATCTCAAAGCGAAGGTCATCGTGCCGCCCGAGTACACGGGTGCGGTGATGCAGCTCGGCATCGAGCACCGTGGCATCATGACCGACATGATCCATCTCTCTCAGAAGTCGGTGGAGATGCGCTTCGACATCCCGCTCGCCGAGCTTATCCTCGACTTCTTCGACCAGCTCAAGAGTCGCACGAAGGGGTATGCCTCGCTCGATTACGAGTTTGCCGATTACCGGGCGAGCGAGCTTGTGAAGCTCGACATCTTGCTCTCGGGTGATGAGGTCGACGCGCTCAGCTTTATCGTGCACAAGGACAAGGCCTATCCGCTTGCGCGCGGGCTCTGCGACAAGCTCAAAGAGATCATCCCGCGCCAGCAGTTCGAGGTGCCCATCCAGGGCGCGATCGGCAACAAGATCATCGCGCGCTCCACGGTGAAGGCCGTGCGCAAGGACGTGCTCGCCAAATGCTATGGCGGCGACATCTCCCGCAAGCGCAAGCTCTTGGAGAAGCAGAAAGAGGGCAAGAAGCGCATGAAGGCCATCGGTTCGGTCGAGGTGCCCCAGGAAGCCTTCCTTGCTATCTTGAAGGTCGAGGACTAAACCTCCCGATAAGCCTGTCCCCAATGTCTCGCCCTTGGGGACTGTCCCCAATGGCAGGATGCGTGCCGATCGATGAACGACGTTAAAACATATCTCGGAGAACATCCGTTCCTCATGGCTCCCATGGCGGGTGTTTCCGATGCTGCTTACCGTATCCAGATGCGTCGGCACGGCGCGGCGCTCGCGTATAGCGAAATGGTGAGCGTCGCCGGGCTCCACTATGCAAGTGAGCAGACCTGGGAGCTTGTGCTGCCTGCGGAGGAGGAACCGAATATCGCCGTCCAGCTCTTCGGCAGCAAGCCCGAGCAGTTCGCCGAGGCAGTCGAAGCGGTCGAGGAGCGCGTAGGCGAGAAGCTCTCGCTCATAGACATCAACATGGCTTGTCCCGCCCGCAAGGTTATCACCAAGGGCGAGGGATCGGCGCTCATGGAGGCGCCGCTGCTTGCACGCGACATCGTTCGAGCGGCGGTCTCGCACGCCCATGTACCTGTGACGGTGAAGATCCGCTCGGGCTTCCGTACCGGCGAGGTCGTTGCCCCCGTGTTCGCCGAGATGCTCGAGGAGGCGGGCGCTTCCGCCATCGCGGTGCACGGCAGGAGCGCGAAGCAGCTCTATACCGGTGAGGCTGATTGGTCGGTGATCGACGATGTCGCCCGAGCAGTTTCCGTGCCGGTGATCGGGTCGGGCGATGTGTTTTCCGCCGAGGCTGCGGTGCAGATGCTTCGCGAGACCGCGGCGAGCGGGGTCTTCATCGCGCGCGGCTCCTACGGAAATCCCTGGATTTTCGAAGATGCCGAGCGTCTGCTGAACGATGGGCGCGAGGTTCCGGTGCGCACCGCTCGCGAGCGGCTCGATGCGCTTCGCGACCACCTTGCGCTCACGCATGAGCTTATCCCGCGCGCAATGGCGCGTGCACGTACGTACGCGACGTGGTACCTCAAGGGTCTGCCGCATGCCGCGATGTGGCGCGGCCGTGTGGTGAGGTGCTCCGCTTTCAGGGAATTCAATGCCCTCATCGATGAGATTGAGGCAATGTTGGATGCAGACGAGGTCGGCCATGCCTAAGGCTCCGGCATGTTGCGACGGCCTCTCTCTGGCCTGGGGCGCGTGAGGTTGGGCTATGGCGATAGAAGCGCTCTACGTCCATATCCCGTTCTGCCATGCGAAGTGCGCCTACTGCGACTTCGATTCGCGTGCGCTCGACGGTTCCGCTCTCGATGCCGCCGCAGTGCGCTACCTTGACGGGCTGTTCCGGCGCATCGACGCGCTTGGCGACGCAGGCGCGCTTCAGAACGTGCGGACAGCCTATCTCGGTGGCGGCACGCCGACGGTGCTCGGTCCTCGGTTGCCAGAACTCGTGCGGCATATCCGAGCATGGTGCGCGCCCGAAGAGCTCACCTGCGAGGCGAACCCGGAATCGTTCACCGAAGCGCTCGCTGCGGGGCTCGCGGCCTCGGGCGTCACGCGTATCTCGCTCGGTGTTCAGAGCTTCCAGGATGAGGAGCTTTGCGCGATCGGTCGGCTTCACGACGCGCGATCGGCCCGCGCTGCCGTCGAGCGCGCCCGCGAGCACGGCTTCGATGTCTCATGCGACCTCATGTGCGGTCTTCCCCGTCAAACGGAGGAGAGCTGGGAGGAAACGTTGCACGAGGCGATCGATGCCGCTCCCGGTCACATCTCTGTCTATCCGCTCGCTATCGAAGCGGGAACGCCGCTCGCGCGCCGTATCGAGCGCGGGGAGGAATGCGCCCCCGATGAGGATTTCCAGGCGGAATGTATGGTGCGGGCGCGCGACCTGCTCGAGGCCTCCGGGTATGCGCGCTATGAGGTCGCGAGCTACGCGAAGCCTGGGAAAGCGTGCCAGCACAACATCGCGTACTGGACGGGAACAAGCTACCTCGGAGTCGGCCGCTCGGCGGCCGGTATGCTCACGGCAGGGGAATTCTGTGGTTTGAGCGCGCTGTTCGGCGATACGCTCGCGGGCGGCGGTGCAGCTCGCGTGCGCTTCGTGCAGCGCGACGACGCGGCGTGCTCCTTTGACTTCGAATTCCTCTCGGAGCGGGAGGCCATAGCGGAAGACCTCATGCTCGCGATGCGCACGACTGTGGGCGCTCCACCCGAGCTCATCGAGCGGGCGCGGCGCGTGCTCGGTGCGGCGCGCGTTCAGGCCGGCATACGCGCAGCGACCACATCGGGGCTCGCGCGCCTTGATGCTGCGACGGGCGCTTTGGCACCCACCGAGGACGGATGGCTTCTGGGTAACGAGCTTTTCGGCATCATGTGGGATCTTTGCTAGCACCTATCTGTCCTTGTGCAAGCTGCGTTCAGTTACGATCCTGTGTTTGAGCGGCGCTGCATTTCGGTACAATACGCTATGCTTACGTTAGCGAGCAGGAGGTTGCCCCCACCGTGGCAGGAATGAACGACAAAGACTACTACGCGATCCTCGGCGTCTCGAAAGATGCCGACAAGCGCGAGATTCAGAAGGCGTTTCAGCAGAAGGCACGCAAGCTGCATCCTGATGTCAACAAGGAGCCCGACGCTGAGGAGAAGTTCAAAGAAGTTTCGGAAGCCTATGCGGTCTTATCGGACGAGCAGAAGCGCGCCCGCTATGACGCGATGCGCTCGGGAAACCCCTTTGCCGGATACGGCGGCTCGGCTGCGCAGAGCCCGTATGCGGGCGCGACAGGCGCACGCGGATCCTATTATGGTGGCTTCGGAGGCTTCCCCTTCGGCGGCATGTGGTCGGAGCCTCGCCGCGGCGGGCGAGGGACGTCGCAGGCGTTCAACCCCGAGGAGGGGGCGGATGTCGTCGTCGATGTTGATCTCACGCCCGAGCAGGTGAAAAGTGGCGCGCGCAAGGGCATCAAGTATCGGCGCTATGAGTCGTGCGACCACTGCCATGGCTCCGGTTCCGTGTCGTCCGAGCACGCCCACGCCTGCCCCTCGTGCGGCGGCACGGGCACCATGGACGTCGATATGTCGTTTCTCTTCGGCGGCGGCATGTTCCAGATGGTGTGCCCGGAATGCAACGGCTCAGGCAGGGTCATCTCCGACCCCTGTCCCGAGTGCGGGGGCTCTGGGCGCCGCCAAGTCATGGCCGAGACGGTCATCGAATTCCCCGCAGGTATGCACGATGGCGCCACGGTGCGCGTGAAGGGTATGGGTCATGCCGGGACGAACGGTGCCGCGGCAGGAGACCTCGTTGGGCGCGCCCGTGTCGCAGCCGAGCGGCTCGAAGGCAAGGCGGCTCATGGCTTCAAGCTCATGGGCATGGCGGCGCCGTTTCTGTTGCTCGCGCTTATGGGCGGTGCCTTTACATTCTTTTCGGCGCTCTGCCTTATTCCGTTCTGCTTCGGTGCGGGCATGGTGCTGAAGGAGGCCCCGTCGCATCGCTCGTTCATCTGGTTCAAGCGCGGGCTTCAGCAGTTCGCGAATGGATGCATGAACTCGTTGTTCTACGTGCTGCTGCTCATGTGGTTTGCGAGCTGTACGCGCGGTATGTATTTCTATCGACCGTTCCTGTGGTAGCGTGTCGGCGGTCACGCCATGCACTGCATGCGGTTATACACAGAGCACCGGACGCGTCGCGTTTGGCGCTGACGTCTTGATGGGGGAGAAGGTAGGGAAGTGCCGGGATCGAAAGATTACTACGATATCCTGGGTGTAGAGCGAGACGCGGATCAGCGCACCATCAAGCGCGCGTTCTTGAAGAAGGCGCGCAAGGTGCATCCGGATGTTTCGGACGATCCGAACGCCGAGGAGAAGTTCAAGGAGCTAAACGAGGCGTACTCGGTGCTCTCGGATGAGCAGAAGCGCGCAAACTACGACCGCTTCGGTTCGGCTGACGGCCCTGGTGGTTCCGGGTACGTCGATTTCAGCGACATCTTCGGCGGTATGGGCGTGGATGATATCTTCTCGTCGTTCTTCGGAGGAGGCCGCTCATCCCAGGGTGGTCGGGCGCGGCGACGCGTCGGTCGCGATATGGCCATCACCCTCTCGGTCACCCTCGAGGAAGCCGCGCTCGGTTGCACGAAGACCGTGAGCTACGACCGCCTCGCGCCCTGTGAGGACTGCGGCGGCACCGGTCGCGCGGAGGGTGCCGTGGAGACGCAGTGTCCCCGCTGCCATGGATCGGGTTATGTCACCACCATGCAGCGCTCGATTTTCGGCGCGATGCAGTCCACCTCGCCCTGTCCCGACTGCGGCGGTGAGGGCACCATCATCGACCATCCCTGCGACATGTGCGACGGGCAGGGACGCACGCCGACCCACGAGAAGATCGACATCGAGGTGCCTGCTGGCATCTCGAGCGGACGGCAGCTGCGCGTGCGCGGCTATGGCGAGGCGGGGTTCCGCGGCGAGGCGTCGGGCGACCTCTTGGTGACGGTCGTCGTCAAAGATCACGACCGGTTCGAGCGCGCGGGCGACGATTTGCTGTGCGTTGTCACGGTCTCGATCGCCCAGGCGGCGCTCGGCTGCACGGTGAGCGTTCCCGGCATCATGCCCGATGAGACCATCACGTTCCAGGTGCCCGCTGGCACGCAGTACGGTGACACGGTAACGACCGAGGAGTTCGGCATGCCGCGCATGGACGGCACGACGCGCGGGCGCGCCATCGCGCAGGTTCGCGTAGAGGTGCCGCGCAAGCTTTCCGGCGAGGCGCGCGAGCTCCTCGAACGCTATGCCGAGGTCGTTGGTGACGAGGTTGCGCCGCATCGCAGCGTGGGCGAGCGCATCCGCGACGCCATCGACGACATGCTCGATTAGGCTAGTGAGGACGCACCGTGGCGAATCCGTTCGTTTCCGTTATCAATCTCGGGTGCCGGGTCAACCGCGTTGAATCCGACCGTATGGAGCGCGAACTCGCTTCGGCAGGTCTTCTGCTCGTCGACCCCGAGGAGGCCGAGCTCATCGTCATCAACACCTGCGCCGTGACCGGTGAGGCTGAAGCGAAGACCAGAAAGGCCGTGCGCCATGCGCTCGGGCAGGCACGCGAGCCGCTCGTGATCGCGACGGGTTGCGCTGCGGCGCTCCATCCCGAATCGCTGCGCGAGCTCTCCGACCGCGTCATCGTCGTTCCCTCTAAGGTCGATGTCGCTGCGCGCTCTCTCGATGCGCTGGGATATAGCGCCTCGGCGCCTTCCGCGTATCGAGGAAGCTGTTCGGGGGTCTTGCAACGCCGCGCTCGCGTGGGCGTGAAGATACAAGACGGCTGCAACAACCGCTGCACGTACTGCATCGTGTGGAAGGCGCGCGGACCGGAGCGCTCCGTTCCCGTCGAGGCCGTCCTCGAGGAGGTGCGCGCCGCGCTCGACGAGGGCTTGCCCGAGGTCGTGCTCACCGGTGTCAACCTCGGGGCATACGACGGAGAGGGGCCTCGCGACGCGCATGTCGAGATCGATGAGCTCGTCGATACCATCCTTCGCGAGACTGCGGTGCCGCATATCAGGCTTTCCTCCATCGAGCCCATGGACGTGAGCGATCGGCTCATCGCATGCGTCGCCGCGTCTGGAGGGCGCGTCGCCCCGTTCTTCCATCTTCCCGTGCAATCTGGCTGCACGCGCACGCTCGAGCGCATGGGACGTCCCTATACCGCTGCGGAGTTCGAAGGCCTCTGCCACCGTATCCGGGCTGCACTGCCGAGCGCCTCGCTTTCCTGCGACCTCATTGTCGGCTTCCCCGGAGAGACCGATGAGGAGTTTGAGGAGTCGCTCGCCCTTTGCGAGCGCGTAGGGTTCTCGCGCATGCATGTGTTCCGCTATAGCGCGCGCCCCGGCACACCGGCGGCGAGCATGCCCCATCAAGTGCCGCCCGAGGTCATGGCGGCGCGTTCGCATCGAGCGCGGGAGCTCGCCGCGCGTCTTGCCCAGCAGGACGCCGAGGCAAGGATCGGGACGGTGGAACGCGCCGTCATTGAAGAAGGATGCCGCGGCACACTCGCGTCCTTCCATCGCGTCGAGGTTTCGGGTCTCGAAGAGGCGGGCATCGCTGCGCCTGCGATCGTGGACGTTGCTATCATGGACGTGGGCGCATCTGGTCTTGTTCGCGCTCAGGTCATGCGCGCTGGCAACTGCGGAAAGGCATGCGAAGCGGCTGCAACGTGCGACTCGAGGTGCTTGGAGGGCTGATGGATACCGCGACGGTGAAACTGACCATACCCGATGATGTCGACGCGGTTCGCGTCTTCGGTTCCGGCGATACGCTGCTGCGCACCATCGAGGAGCGCACCGGTGCGGCGATTACCTCGCGCGGGCGCACACTTTCCGTATCGGGGTCTGCGGAGGAAGTCGAGATTCTCACCCGGCTCTTCACCTATCTCATCAAGGAGGCGCGGGCGGGCGACACGCCCACGGAGGCCGAGGTCGTTCGCGCCCTGCAGACGCTCAGGGAAAGCGTGATGGACATCTCGGGTTTTAGAGACGACATCCTGCTCACGTACCGCGGCAAGGCGATCCGCCCGAAGACCGTGGGACAGAAGCGCTACATCGATGCGATCCGCCAGCATACGGTAACGTTTTGCCTGGGGCCGGCCGGCACGGGCAAGACGTATCTCGCCATGGCGATGGCGGTGGCCGCGCTCAAGCGCCACGAGGTCGGCCGCGTGGTGCTCACGCGTCCTGTCGTGGAAGCCGGGGAGAGCCTGGGGTATCTGCCCGGAACGCTTCAAGAGAAGATTGACCCCTATGTGCGCCCGCTCTTCGATGCGCTCTTCGACATGACCGACATGGAACGCGGCGGCGAGCTCATCGAACAGGGCGTCATCGAGATCGCCCCGCTCGCCTACATGCGTGGCCGGACGCTCAACGATGCATTCGTGATCTTAGACGAAGCGCAGAACACCACGCCCGAGCAGATGAAGATGTTCCTCACGCGTCTGGGCTTCAATTCCAAATTCATCATCACAGGCGATACCACGCAGCGCGACCTCATGGGTAGGCGCGGCGGCCTCACCGAGATCGAGGAGATTCTCACCGGCGTCGAGGACATTGCCTTCATCCATCTTGATCGCTCCGATGTGGTGCGTCATTCGCTTGTAGGGCGCATCGTGGAGGCATACGATGCGTTCGATCGGACGCATGAAGAAGCTCCCGTCGACGGGCGCAAGAAGGGCAAGGGGGCGGCGAAATGAGCGTTCTGCTGTCGAACGATGCGGGGCTTCCGCTCCTCGTTGCCGAGGAGGAGTTCGAGGCAGCCCTCGATGAGGTGCTGCGGACGGTCGGGTTGGATGTGGACGCCGTCGTGTCCGTCGCGTATGTCGACGATGACGAGATGCGCGAGCTTAACCATGCATGGCGTGGCATCGACGCGCCCACCGACGTGCTGTCCTTTCCGCTGCTCGATGGCGCGTGTCCTGAAGAGGTGCTCGCGCATGCTCACGATACTGAGGAAGCGCCCGTTGAGCTTGGCGACATCGTGCTCGCGCCCGCGGTCATCGAGGCTCAGGCACCTGCGTTCGGCACAACCTCTGCCGAGGAATGTCGCCTCATGCTCGTGCACGGTATGTTGCATCTTCTGGGATACGACCACATGAACGAGGAGGATGCGCTTGCCATGGAGGAACGCGAGCTCACTGTGCTGCGTGCGCTCGCGACGAGGCGAGGGGAAGACCCGGCGACGGTGCGCATCGGGCCGGTGACACGGCATCATGAAGACGAGAGGGGGGAGTGACGATGATTCCTGGTTCGAATCGCGACCATCCGACGTTTCTGCGCTCGTTCGGCTATGCCTTCGAGGGGTTCCGCACCGCGGTGACGACGGAGCGCAACATCAAGGTGCAGCTGTTCGTGGGCGTGCTCGCAGTCATCGCGGGCATTGTGCTCAAAATCGATGCCCTTTCCTGGGTGCTCGTCGCTCTCTGCATCGGGCTCGTGCTGTTCGCCGAGCTCGTGAACACCTCCATCGAGGCGATTGTGGACCTTGCCACGCAGGAGCTGCACCCGCTCGCGAAGCGCGCCAAGGACATCGCGGCCGCAAGCGTCTTCACGCTCTCCATTACCGCTGCGATCGTGGGCATCATCGTATTCGCCCGCGCCCTCGTGCTCCTCTGAACCAGCCAATGGGGACGGGGGTTATTGGCTGATGGTGGCGCATGATCTCGGTTTGCAGGTAGCGCGCCTTTACTTGATATGATAGCGGGAAGCACCCCGTTGCCAGAAAGGATCCAAGCATGGCAGAAATCGAGGAGTTCGATCCGTTCGAAAACATGAGCGACGAAGAGCTCGATGCGTTCGTCGATGAAGATGAAAACGGTGAGATCGCTCCTGCAGCGCAGTCGGGCTTCAAAAGCGGGTTTGTCGCGCTCGTAGGCCGCCCGAACGCAGGGAAGTCGACGCTCATGAACGCCTGCATGGGTCGCAAGATGGCCATTACGTCACCGGTCGCGCAGACCACGCGCCGGCGCATGCTCGGCGTCGTGCGCACCGATGATGCCCAGATCGTCTTCGTCGACACGCCCGGCTTGCATAAGCCCCAGGACTCGCTTGGCAGCGAGCTCAACAAGAGCGCCCTCGCGGAGTTCAAGGACGTCGACGTCCTGTGCTTTCTCATCGACGCCTCGAAGCCCATTGGGCGCGGCGATGCCTGGGTGGCGGAGCGCGTGGCGAAGGCGCCCACCAAGCGCGTGCTTGTCCTTACCAAGGCCGATCTTGCTTCGCCGGAAAACGTTATGAAGCAAATTGCCGCCGCGCGCGAGCTCTTCACGTTCGATGACGAGATCGTGCTCTCCGCGACGGAGAACTTCAACGTCGATTCCTTCATCGCCCTTGTCTCAAACTATCTTCCTGAAGGGCCGATGTGGTTCCCCGAGGGCGTGGACACCGATGCCTCCGACGAGATGATCGTTTCCGAGTTCGTGCGCGAGAAGCTTCTGCTGCGCACGCGCGAGGAGGTGCCTCATTCCATCGGCGTCATGTGCGACTCCATCGAGCGTCGGCGCGGCACGCTCATCGTGCACGCCACGATCTATGTTGAGCGCGACGGCCAGAAGGGCATCATCATCGGTAAGCGCGGCGAGATGCTGAAGCATGTGGGCATCGACGCCCGCCGTGACCTCGAACGCATCTTCGGCTGCAAGGTTTTCCTCGAGCTTGACGTGCGCGTGAAGAGCCGGTGGCGCGAAGACGCGCGCGAGATTCGCCGCCTTGGCTACGCGGCGGACGAGTAACGCGGACGGCGTGGAGCCCTATGGCTGCGGGAAGGACATACCGCGAGCGCGTGCTCGTGCTCGATAAAACCAAGCTGCGCGAGACCGATCTCATCTACACGCTGCTCGCACGTGATGGACGACAGATTCGCGCGGTGGGGAAGGGCGCGCGCAAGCCAGGGAGCCGCCTCGCCGCTCGCTGCGAGGTCGGCTGCACGGTGGATATGCTCATCGCGCGCGGTCGTTCGCTCGATGTCGTCGCCGAGGCAACGCTCGTCTGCGCGCCCTTCGGCGCTGCTCCCGAGCTCGACGTGCTTTCCGCTGGCGCCGCAATCGTGGACGTCGCGCGGGCGTGCTGCTTCGAGGACGCGGAAGACCCATTCGTGTTTCCCATCACCGAGCGCGCCCTTGCGGTGCTTGGTGGTTCGGATGGAGCTTTGGACGGCGCGCATCTTGACCTCGTCGTCGCCGCCTATGTGTTTAAGCTGCTTGCCCACCTGGGCTACTACCCGGATTTTTCGGCCTGTGTGCTCTGCGGTGATGCGGATGTCTCGTATTTCTCTGCGACGGCGGGCGGCCTCGTCTGTGCTTCGTGCGCCTCGAGTGTCGCCGGGGCAGAGGAAGTCGATGCGACGCTCGTCGGATGGTTTCGCGCCCTCATGTCGCTGCGCTTCGATGACCTCGCTGGTGCAAACATCGACGCTCCCACCGCGGCGCTGCTCCTCGCGTTTTCCCACGCGTGGGCAGCGACCCACCTCGATGTCCGCCTCCGCGCCCTCGAGTTCCTCCTCGGCGTCTGATGTCCCAAAAAGGGACAGGTGCATTTTGGGACATGTTTTTCTGTTCTTAGCGCATACTCTGTCCTACGGTGCCCTATCGTGTATAGGTACATGACGAGCAGCGAGGAGGTGATCTTGGTGCCACGCCATCGCAGGGTGTATGCGGAGTCCGGTGTTGAACACATCGTGATTCGTGGAGTCGGCCGCATGGTGCTATTCGATTCCGACGAAGACCGCTGGTATTTCCTCGGTCTTATGCAGGAAGCGTTTAACGGATGCGACGCCTCCCTTGTTGCATGGTGTCTTATGGGCAACCATGTGCACCTGCTCGTTCGCTCGCAGCCTGATGACCTCTCGCGCATTATGCACCAGCTTTGCATGCGGTACGCGCAGTATTTCAATAGGGTGACTGGGCATACGGGACATGTCTTCGAGAGTAGATTCTTCAACCAGCCCATCTCAACTGATAGTCAGCTACTCGCTGCGGTGCGCTACATTCATCTTAACCCGGTTAAAGCGGGGATCGCTGCCTTTGATGCGTATCGGTGGAGCAGCCATCGGGAGTATGTGGGTGAGCGCGTGTATGTCGATGCCGACGATGTACTCGAGCTACTTGGAGGCGTGAGCGGCTATCGTGAGCTTATGAGTAATGCTGATATGACCTATGAGATGCGTTTGGGCAAGCGCACGCCGGACGAAGACTGCGAACGTGTAGCGCGGTCTGTGCTCGATGTTGACCCGAGCGGTCTTAAAGCACTCGGCCCACCCCTGCGGAATGCGCGCCTGCGGACGTTGCACGCCGCCGGATTGAGCGTTCGCCAAATCGCTATGCTCACGGGCATTGGTTCCAAGACCGTTTCACGTGCTATGTCGCAGCGCGCATAATGTCCCAAAATGCACCTGTCCCTTTTTGGGACATTGGGGAGATGTGCAGGTTGCGAGGATAGGGACGCGTTGTGGTACCATAGCGCAGTCGTGCCTTGGACTTGGTTCGTCGAATCACCGACGACCTACCCAGTTCTTGGCGTATCGAGAGAAAGGTGAAACCATGACCGTATCGAAGGAGCGCAAGGCGGAGCTCACCGCCGAGTTCGGCAAGAACGCGCAGGACACCGGCAACCCCAAGGTTCAGGTTGCCATCGCCACGGAGCGCATCCGCGAGCTCACTGAGCACATGAAGACCCATCCGAAGGACTTCCACACCCGCCGCGGCCTGCTCATGATCGTCGGCCATCGTCGTCGTCTTCTGTCTTACATCAAGAAGAACGACATCGTCGAGTATCGTGAACTTATCGCGAAGCTCGGCATCCGCGACAACATCCAGTAAGGTGTGCATGCAGGAGCCCCCGAGCGGGGCTCCTTTTCATGTGAGGGGAAGCGAGGTGCTTCCCTTGACGTTTGCCGGGCGCTTGTCCGGCATGAGGAAGCCCGTACGCAACGGGGCGTACGGAGATGAAGGAGAGAAATGTCACTCGTAACCAAGACCTTTGAGCTCTACGGCAAAACCTACACGCTCGAGGCGGGCGAACTCGCCAAGCAGGCGACCGGCGCCGCCCTGGTCAAGCAAGCAGACACGACGGCCCTCGTGACCGTCGTGGTCTCGAAGGAGCGGAAAAACTACGACTTCTTCCCGCTCACCGTCGATTTCAACGAGAAGATGTACGCGGCCGGACGCATCCCGGGCGGCTACCTCAAGCGTGAGGGTCGTCCTTCTGAAAAGGCCACGCTTACCGCGCGTATGATCGACCGCCCCATTCGCCCGAGCTTCCCGGACGGCTTCCGCAACGAGGTGCAGATCGTTGCCACCTCGCTCGTGGCCGACCAGAAGAACCCCATCGACGTGATCTGCACTATGGGTGCCTCGCTCGCCCTCACATTGGGCGGCGTTCCCTTCGAGGGTCCCCTGGCGTGCGTGCGCATCGGTCGCAACAAGGAGACGGGCGAGTTCATCGTGAACCCCACGTATGAGGAGCGCGAGAACTCTGATCTCGACCTCGAGCTCGCCGGCACGCGCGACTTCATCTCCATGGTGGAGGCCGGTGCCGAGGAGGTCACCGAGGACGACATGCTCGCTGCCATGCGCTTCGGCCAGGAGGCCATCGGCGCGTTCTGCGACGCTCAGCTCGCCTTCGTCGAGGAGTGGGAGCGCGTAAACGGGCCCATCCAGCAGAAGGAGTACGAGCTCGATCAACCCGTGCCTGAGGTCGAGGAGCGCATCTTCGCCCACTACGACGAGATGTACGCGGCGCTCTCCGATGCCGACAAGCTTTCTCGCATCGCGCACGTCGAAGAGCTGAAAGAGCATATCCGTGCCGAGTTCACCGAGGAGGAACAGCTCGCCTGGGAGCGCGAGATCCCGGTGAACCTCAAGAAGCTCGAGAAGAAGGCTATGCGCACCATGGTCGTCGAGACGGGTGAGCGCGTTGACGGCCGTGCCGCCGACGAGATCCGTCCCATCATGGTGAAGGATAGCTACCTGCCGCTCGTGCATGGGTCCGGCCTTTTCCAGCGCGGCCAGACCCAGGTGCTCTCGGTGCTCTCGCTCGGCATGCTGAGCGAAGGCCAGCGCCTCGACACCATCGAGCCGGTCGACGGCAAGCGCTACATGCACCAGTACAACTTCCCGCCGTTCTGCACCGGCGAGACCGGCCGCATCGGCGCGCCCAAGCGCCGCGAGATCGGCCACGGCAACCTTGCCGAGCGTGCGCTTCTCCCCGTGCTGCCCGACGAGACGGAGTTCCCGTATGCCATCCGCGTCGTCTCTGAGGTCATGGAGTCCAACGGTTCCTCCTCGATGGCGTCCACCTGCGCGAGCTGCCTTGCGCTCATGGACGGCGGCGTGCCGCTTAAGCGCCCCGTTTCCGGCATCGCCATGGGTCTCATCCAGGAAGAGGGCAAGACCGTCGTCCTCTCCGACATCCAGGGCATCGAGGACTTCCTCGGCGACATGGACTTCAAGGTAACGGGAACCGAGCGCGGCATCACCGCACTCCAGATGGACAATAAGGCCACCGGCCTCACCTTCGAGATTCTGAAGACCGCCCTTGAGCAGGCCAAGCAGGGCCGCGCCTTCATCTTGGGCAAGATGCTTGAGGTCATCCCTGCGCCGCGCGAGCAGCTGCGCTCGAGCGCGCCGCGCATCGAGACCATCATGGTGCCGGTGGACAAGATCCGCGACATCATCGGCAAGGGCGGCGACACCATCCGCGGCATCCAGGACGGCACGGGTACGACGATCAACGTCGAACAGGACGGCTCGGTCGTCGTCGGCGGCGTGGGCGACTCCGTGAACGCGGCGATTGACCAGATCAAGGAGATCATCCGCGAGCCCGAGGTCGGCGAGGTCTACGACGGCACCGTGGTGACGGTCAAGGACTTCGGCGCGTTCGTGCGCCTGTTCGGCGAGCATGACGGGCTCCTGCACATCTCCCGCGTCGCCGAGGGTCGCGTCGACCGCGTCGAGGACGTGCTGAACGTCGGCGATAGCGTGAAGGTCAAGGTCATTGAGGTCGATGACAAGGGCAAGGTCTCGCTTGACCGCCTCGATAAGCCGCAGGCGCCTGAGGGCTCCGGCAAGGGTTCGGGCGAAGGCCGTCCGCG
>CAJLVH010000015.1 GCA_905210055.1 uncultured Enorma sp.
ACCCGTCCCCAGAGTGACGCCTCCGGCACAAACTAACCCGTCCCCAAAGTGACGCCTAAGATGTTGAAGAAATTAATGCTTGCATCTTGGGAGCGAGTTGAGTAAAGTATCTTTTGCTGTGCAGTGATGCACGGTTTGCGGGACGTGGCGCAGTTTGGTAGCGCACTTGACTGGGGGTCAAGGGGTCGCTGGTTCAAATCCAGTCGTCCCGACCAGAATGTTCGGGCGCCGGGGTGACTCGGCGCCTTTTTTATGTCGCATCGTCAGGGTTAGGCTGCTGGTTATCGGGTATCATCCATGACAGTTTGTAACCAAGGCTGCTATTGCTAGGGGAGAATTGTGGGATTTCGACGGAAGGTCAAGCGGGAACTCGTCGGTACATCGGAGTATCCCTCGAACCAGATCTTCACGGTCTCCAATTTCATTACCGCACTTCGCCTCGTTCTGACGTTCGTTTTTCTGTACCTGTTCGTGACAGACGTCAACCGCTATGTTTGCCTCGTCATCTACGCCGTTGCCGCGAGCACCGATTGGCTTGATGGCACCATCGCCCGTATGACCCACACCGTGAGCTGGCTCGGCAAGATGATGGATCCCATCGTCGACCGCGCGCTCCTCTTCACAGGCGTGCTCGGCCTCGTCGTGCGCCACGAACTCCCCATCTGGATCTGCATCGTCATCATCGCGCGCGACGTGTACCTGGCCATTGGCAACTCCATCGTGCATCGCTACCACAAGCGGCCTATCGACGTCGTCTATACCGGTAAGGCAGCGACCGCGCTGCTCATGAGCGGCTTCTCGTTCATGCTCCTCGGCCTTCCCCAAGTGCACGGTCTCAGGGTGTTAGGCGATGCCTCTGCGTTCTTTCCTGGCCTCGATGCCCAGCAGGTTCCGTTTGGCATCTTTCTCGTGTATCTCGGCGTCATCTTCTCGCTGCTCACTGCTGTGATCTACACTGTTAAAGGCTACCGCGCGGGCAAGCGCGCCATCGAGCATCCTGAAGAGGAAGATGAAGATTTCCTCAACCCGGAAATCGTGGAGGGCGACGACGCCTCCTAACGTCGCGGGCAGATTGCGCCCCGGTGGGGTAGAATAACAGTATCTTTGTGACGTACGGCCGGCTCTATCCGGCTTCTTGTGTGATGGGAGTACCATGGCAGATTCATCCATCGATTCTACGCGCGTGTTCCGCATCCCCATGGACGATGCCACGGCACCGGACCTCATGAAGAGCGCCCCTATCTCCAATCCCGTCCTTTCCATCATCAAAGGCCCTCAAACCGGCAACACCTTCGAGCTCACAGATACCGAGACCTCGATTGGCCGCGATCCGGCGAACACCATTTTCTTGAATGACATGACGGTCTCGCGCACGCATGCAAAAGTCGTACGCACGCCGTTCGGTACCTCCATTGAGGATCTGGGTTCGCTGAACGGCACCTGGGTCGATGGCGTCATCGTGAACTCCGCTCCGCTACACGACGGCTCGACCGTGCAAATCGGTACCTTCACGCTCATCTACCACGAAAGCAAGCCGGAGCGCATCGAGACTGGTGAGTAACCTTGGCCGAGCGCAGCTACCTCAGTATCGGCCAAGTCGTTAACCTCCTTCGCGGCACGTATCCCGACCTTTCTAACTCTAAGATTCGTTTCTTGGAGGATGAGGGACTCATCACGCCACACCGAACTCCTAAGGGATATCGCCAGTATTCCATGGACGACGTGGAGCGTCTTGAGGTCATCCTGCACCTGCAGAAGACGCGCTACATGCCTCTCAACGTCATCAAGCAGCGCCTCGAGGGAGCCGACGACCTCCATATGCTCGCCTACGAGGTCGGCCTGCTCTCCGATGTCCCCATGAAGGCGCAGCCGAAGGAGACCAAGCAGAAGCTCCATCCGCTCGAGGATATTCCGGATCTCTTAGGTGTGAGCATCTCGTTCGTGCGTTCGCTTGCGCAAAACGACTTAGTGCGCATCGTCAAGAGCCCTAAAAACCGCGAGCTCATCGACGGTAACGATTTCGAAATCATTCGCTTTTGCGACGAGCTCTCCCGATTCCATATCGAGCCGCGCAATCTGCGCCAATACGTCGTTTCCGCTAACCGCGAGTCAACGATGTTCGAACAGGTGCTCGTGGGCATGCTCGGCATGGACGATAGCGACGAAGACCGCAGTGCGAAACTTGAGCGTGCCTTCAAGAAGCTGCACGATCTCACCGATGGTTTGCACACTGCGCTGCTGAAGAACCGTGTCTTCGAATCACTCAACGCTGTGGTAAAAGACGCCGATGTCGATTCCATTGACGACGAGCTCGCTCGTGCCGAGGCTGCGCGTTCTGCGCATAAAGCTGAGGTCGCGCAGAGGGAGGCAGCCGCGCAGGTGAATGCGCGTCAGGCCTCCGATCAAAAACCCACTGGATCTAAAGCTGCTTCAGCGCCAGCTGCGAAACGACGTGCCAATAGATAGGGGAGAGCCATGGCTGCCTTCGATTTCGAATCCTACATCACCGATATTCCGGACTATCCCGAACCCGGTGTCATCTTCAAGGACATCACGCCGCTCTTTGCGAACGCCGAGGCGATGCATCGCGCGATCGATGCCATCGCGGCCGCGTACAAAGATGCCGGCATCACTAAGGTAATCGGTCCTGAGGCACGCGGCTTCATGGTGGGAGTGCCCGTGGCGCTCGAGCTCGGTGCTGGCTTTGTTCCGGCTCGTAAGCCCGGCAAGCTTCCGCGCGAGACCGTTTCTGTAAGCTATGAGCTCGAATACGGCACCGACACCCTCGAGATTCACGCCGACGCGCTCTGCCCCGGTGACCGGGTGCTCATCGTCGACGATCTTGTGGCCACGGGCGGCACCGCCGCTGCCACAGGCAAACTCGTCCGTGAGATGGGCGCCGAGCTTATTGGGTATGGCTGCATCCTCGAGCTCGCGTTCCTAAATCCTCGTCCGTTGCTTGAAGAGGGCGGAACCGTACCGTTTGTGAGTCTGGTGAAAGTCCAGTAATACTCTGCGGCAAGCGCATCGGGCTTTGGGGAATACGCTTGCGCGCATCGTGCTTTGTATGACGAGGGATACATACTAAACGGACGCTTGATCTATAAGTTCAGGCGTCCGTTTTCATATCTGGAGGGTTTCTCAAAGCTGTTGGCTGCTTAACCAGATAGCGATGTTCTTGCCGAAAACTGCTCGTTATTTGTCGCTATCCTCAAATCCAATGAAGTGTAGGTACCCGATCAGATACGCCTTCGCGGCAAACGCCGTCACGGCATTGCGAACGAGCAGAGACTCACGCGTGACCATGGATGCGGTGTCTGCGATGGGAGCAGCATCAAGCATGAAAGCCGTATGCACCGCGTTTTCTAGCTCGGTAGCAACGTAGTCGAAGGCGATGTCCACCAGATACGTGAGACGCTGGATGCGAAAGAGCGCCGAGATCGCCTGGATGGAGAGCACCTGTTTGAAGATGCAGATCACGATGAGCCGTGCGATGTGTTCACGGCCATATTGTTTCTTTACCGGTGCGGGAAGAAGCCCTGCCTTCACATAATTATTTACCATAGAGGGCGTGAGCAGCTCTCCATCGATGCAATCCCGAAACGGTTCAAGCGCCTGTTCGACAACGCCGATGACCTGGTCACGATACAGACTAACGCTTGAAAGCTCGTTATAGCGGGGGAGTCTGAACGCGGCCATGCGCTGAGCGACATCGGAGGTGAGATAGGCATCGGGCAGGATAGTAGGAGCAATATCCTCTTGAGTGATCGCCGCCGCGCCGTCCGTCATCGCGATAACCCGTTTATGTTGAACCATCACGTATGCACCCCGTTTCGCCTTGCACGTCCGCATCTCTTGCAATCTCATTGGAGATTTCCCGAGATGGGAGGCGTTTCGCATCATATCGTTTGAGATAGTGTATCATAATGTCTTGAAAACTACGTCAGCTAATTCTTTGGCGTGTTACTATACAAAGAACGGTACTGACCGCTATGAAAGGAACAGATCATGAGTTGGGCGATCGTCGCAGATTCGAGCTGTAATCTCCGTGGCTTCGAACCACAGACACCCGATTGCGTCTATCGGTTCGCTCCGCTCAAGATCAACGTCGCCGATGAAGAATTCATCGACGATGCATCGCTCGATGTCGCAGAGCTTAACCGTCGCGTTTCGGCTGAAGAGACCGCCTCGTCGAGTGCGTGCCCAAGTGTCGGTGAATGGGCAGATCTATTCCGGCAAGCCGATAACATCATTGCCATCACCATTTCTGCGAATCTTTCCGGCAGCTATGAAGCTGCGGTCATGGCGCGCGATATCGTACTTGAAGAGGGCGAGCGCAACATCTTCATCGTGAACTCCCGAGCCGCCGGCGGCAAGCTCGAGTTGCTTGCCATTGAGGTCGATAGGTATCTCGCCGCTCATCCCAAGGCGACGTTTAATGAGGTCACAGCCCATATCTGCGACCTCGAGCAGTCGTCTACCGTGCTGTTCTTGCTTTCCAGTTACGAAAACCTCGCCAAGGCGGGGCGTATGCCCAAGATGGCTGGTGTACTGGCGAACAAGCTTAAGATCCGCATTCTCGGCACTGCGAGCAGTGAGGGAACCATCAAGGTCGTGGGTCCGGCACGTTCGCAGAAAAAGGCGTTCGAGAAGATCGTCGGATGCATGAAGGGCGACGGCTATACCGGTGGACCGGTCTACATCGACCACGTGTTTAACGAGCGTGCCGCACAAGAGCTTTCCGATCGTATCCACCAAGATTGGCCGAATGCCGAGATCATCATCATGCCATGCGGCGGCCTCTGCTCGTATTATGCTGAGGAGGACGGCCTCATCATCGGCTACGGCTGGTAATTACACGTCACGTTGGGACGGGTTACAAAGTGACCTTATCAACACAGGCTTTCCCGTCTACACGGTGACGCGCTCCTAAAGTATGGAATCTATCTTCATGAAGAGAGGGAGTGCTTAGAACCAAGCGTCTAAGCGCTCCCATTCTTTATTAAGATAACAACTTTACATAAGATATATTATCGTAAATTAGTGACTGCTAAGATAGCGGTAGGCAGACATGCCAGCTATTGCTCCGTCTGCGGCAGCAGTGATGACCTGGCGAAGATGCTTGCTGCGCATATCGCCCGCGCAAAAGATTCCAGGCGTACGAGTAGCCATATCCTCATCGGTCACAACACCGCCGTCTGATCCAAGGTCGACGAAGCCCTCGACGAGTTTCGTAGCCGGGTTCGTTCCCGCGAAGACGAAAATACCGACCGAGCCTTCATCAAAGCTTTCCTCGTATACCTCACCAGTGCGGTTGTTCTTGAATTGAATGGTTGTTATCGCAGCATCACCATCGACGTGCGTAATTGACGTCTCGTAGCGCACCTGTACGTTCTCGCAGGCAAGCATACGGTCAACAACACCCTTGGGAGCCCTGAATTCATCGCGGCGAACCACCATCGTTACCTTGGTCGCGATCTTCGAGAGATACATCGCCTCCTCGCACGCTGCGGTGCCACCGCCGATAACGAACACCTCCTTGCCCCGATAGAACATACCGTCACAAGTGGCACAGTACGAGATGCCACGTCCAGTAAACCGATCTTCACCCTCAAATCCCACATGACGAGGGCTCGCTCCGGTAGCGACGATGACCACTTTGGCATGATAGGAATCGGGGTCGCCATGAACGATGAACGTCGCATCCGATGTACGTTCAATTGACGAAACCACACCGTAAGCATTCAAGACACCGAACTGCGCAGCATGGTCTTGGAGCTTCTGGCCGAATTCAAAGCCCGAGATGCTATCTATGCCAGGATAATTCTCGATGATATCGGTCGTTGCGATTTGTCCGCCCGGCATTCCTTGTTCGACGACGATGACGTTTAGACTGGCGCGCGCTGCATATATCGCCGCTGCATAGCCAGCCGGTCCGCCGCCGATGACGGCTACATCGAAGGGGGCAAGCTTGTCGTTCATGGATGCTCCTAACATTGATAACACCGTGTTAATGAGACCAGTACCCATTTGCTATATTCCGTAAACAGATATTTATTGAGGTACCTTATCTTATATCGAGAAATGATTGTTCAGCAGGAGGCGCTCCAAGACTATCGTTCAATGTTTTGGATCTGTTGCATCTATTCATCTGAAAAGAACGTGCCAGAGCTACGTTCGCAGCTCTGGCACGTCTCATCAATCTATACAGAATGTAGGTAATCCCCTACCGCATTACATGATGGTCATAAGGAAGTAGACCAGGAACGCGAGAGCTGCGATCCACATGAGAGGACGAATCTTCTTCACGTTGCCCGTGATGGTAGCCACGATGACATAAGTGATGAAGCCGAGACCGATACCATTCGAGATGGAGTAGGTGAACGGGATGCCCGCGATAATCATGAATGCCGGGAAAGCCTCGATGGGATCGGACCAATTGACGTCAACGACATCGCTCATCATGAGGAAGCCGACGAAAACGAGCGCGCCGCAGGTCGCAGCTTGCGGGATGCAGTTGATGAGCGGCGAGAAGAAGGCCGCGAGCAAGAAGAAGATACCCGCGACAATCGAGGTGAGGCCGGTGCGACCACCGTCGGAGGCGCCGGACGCGGACTCGACAAACGTCGTGATGGAGGACGCGCCGAGGAAGCCGCCGGCGATGGCAGCGGTGGAGTCCACGATGAGGATGGGCTTGATGTCCTCGACACGGCCGTCCTCGGTGAGGAAGTCACCCTGCTTGGCGACGGCCATGGCGGTGCCCATGGTGTCAAAGAAGTCGCTCATCATGAGCGAGAAGGCCATGAGCAGCAGCGTCGGAGTGGTGATGACCTGGATGATGCCCATGACGTCGGTGTTCGCGTCAGCCTGGAAGGGCGCGGCAAACGTAGCGAAATCGAGCGGTGCCACGATACCGGCGGGAAGCTGGGTCACGCCGAGCGGCACACCGATGACGGCGGAGATGATGATGCCCCAGAGCAGCGCACCCTTGACCTTCATGGAATACAGGATCACGGTGAGCACGATAGAGATGACACCCACCACGAAGGTGAAGTTGAGCACACCCTCCGCATCCACGATGGTACCGAGCGCGACGAGCGTGTCGGCGTTGGCAACGATGACGCCGCCGTCCTTGAGACCGATCATCGCGATGAAGAGGCCAAGACCGATCGAGATGCCGTGGCGCAGCGGAACCGGGATGGCGTCCATAATGGCCTCACGCAGGCCACAAAGCACGAGCAGCAAGATGGCGATGCCTTCGATGAAGATGACGGCCATCGCAGTCTGCCAGCCCACACCCATGCTAAGGCAGAGCGTGAAGGCGACAATGGAGTTAATGCCCATACCGGAAGCGCAGGCAAGCGGGCGGTTGGAGAACACGCCCATCGCGATCGTCATGATCGCGGCACCGAGGCAGGTCGCCGTCACCGCAGCGGTTTCCGGAATGCCCGCGGCCGAAAGAATGCTCGGGTTGACGATAATGATGTAGGCCATCGCCAGAAACGTCGTGAGGCCGGCGCGGACCTCGGTCACGGTTGAAGTACCGCGCTCCTGTAGCTTGAAGAACGAATCCATTTCTCCCCTTTTCTTCGGATTTCCTTCTCAGCCGATACTATGTGCTCGGAAGCCGCCCCTAGGCCGCTCCGCTTGAGCCGAACCCGCCAGCTCCCCTATCCGTCTCATCAAGCTCGTCCACTTCAACGAGCTGCACGGTGGGAACCTCTTGAATGACGAGCTGGGCGATGCGCTCGCCACGCTCGATATGGATGGCCTCGTGCGCATCGAGGTTGATGACGATAACCTTGAGCTCGCCGCGATAATGCGCATCGATGAGACCAGGGGTGTTCGCTATGGAAAGACCGCGCTTAAGTGCCATGCCGCTGCGTGGCTGAACGAAGCCTGCGAAACCTTCGGGTAGAGCAATCGCAAGGCCTGTCGGGATGAGGACGCGCTCGAGGGGCGGGATGTCCACCGTCTCGTTTGCACGAAGATCGAGACCAGCATCACCGGTATAGGCATATGAGGGAAGCTCGACGGAGGGATCGAGACGCTTGATCGAAACCTGAATCTGAGACATGTCCTACCTCAACTTTGCGAGTTCCTCGTTGAACTCATCGATATCTTTGAAATCGCGATAGACGGAGGCGAAGCGAATATAGGCAACCTTATCGAGCTTTTCGAGGCGCTTGAGTACCATGTCGCCGATATCGTGCGAAGTCACGTTGGTTAGCGTGCGACTGCGAAGCTCGAGTTCGATATCGTCGATAAGTGCATTGAGCCGCGATACATCGATATCGCGCTTCGAAGTTGCACGCATAAGACCCACGAGTAGCTTATTGCGGTCGAAAGGCTGTTTCGTCCCATCGCTCTTGATAACCTCGATGGGATCCTCGCACCGTTCGAACGTCGTGAATCGGTAACCGCAGGACCGGCATTCCCGACGGCGCCTGATTGCGTTGCTCGCCTCTTGCGTGCGTGAATCGATGACTCGAGTATCTGCTCCGCCGCACCGCGGACAACGCATGGCACCCTCCTTCGCGAATGGAACTTCACAAGGATAGCACGGATTGGGATTTACGACGAAAAAAGTTCAATATATAGTGCCCAAGACCGTTTCGGGTCATGCTCTCGAAACATATGTGAGGTGCGACTCGAGCAAATTAATTCAGAGCGGGAACAAGGAGCTCCATGCCGGGCTGCAGCGCCGACTGCTCAAGATCGTTCCACGTACGGATGAGATCGACGGACTGCTGCGTGGTAAGACCATCGACGCCATGCTCCTCGGCAATGTCCCAAAGCGTATCACCGGGAGCCACCGACACCGTCGTTCGCTCCGTCTCGACGAGCGCCCGTTCGAACGTGCGCGCTTCTGATCCAAGTACGGTAAAGAGCGCAGCCAGCACTACCGCGATCATCGCCACCGTCACGAATGCGAACGCAATGTTGCTAAATTGACGACGAGCACCATGTAGCGCTTGCGCCTGCGCAGGCTGAACGGTTCGCGATGACATATATAGGGGCTTCGTACTCTGCGTGCACGAGCGCGGTGAAGCGGGAAGCGTGAGGATCTCGGTCTCGTAAGCGTAGCATGCGGTTAGAGAATCGTTATGGGAATCGGAAAGCGCAAGATTGCCATCGATGAGAGCGAAATTCGAGTTCATGTGATCCCCTTTCTTGAAGTATGTCGCTTACGGTTATATCTCCGCGCCCGGACAAAAAAGTTCTGGCGTTAGAACGAGTGTTCGTATATCATTATCTTCGAACAGTTGTTCTTGTCAAGAGAAAATCGAACAATTGTTTGGAATATGAGGAGGAGCCGATGGCACGCAAGATTTCTAAGCGCCAGCAGCAGATCTACGATTTCATTCGCGAATATCAGCTTGAAAAAGGGTATCCGCCGAGCGTGCGCGAGATGGCAGCAGCCGTCGGCCTGTCATCTCCCTCCACGGTGCACGCTCATCTCAGTGCACTTGAAGAGCGCGGACTCATCAAGCGTGATGCGACCAAGCCCCGCGCGCTCGAGCTTTTCAACGAGGACGGCACCTCTGTCAACCTCGCAGAGGTCAAGGAATCACCTGATCGCGGCACGATCACGCTTCCGCTCGTTGGGCGCGTCGCCGCTGGTATGCCCATCCTTGCCGAGCAAAACGTTGAGGATTCCTTTACCGTCCCCACCGAGATCGCGACCGATTCCTCCTCGTTCGTCCTCGAGGTGCACGGCGACTCCATGATCAACGTCGGCATCTTCAATGGCGACTACCTCATCGTGCGCGAGCAACCGAACGCCATGAACGGCGAGATCGTCGTCGCTATGATCGACAACGAGGCCACAGTCAAGACCTTCTATAAAGAACGCGGCCGTGTCCGGCTCCAACCCGAGAACGACACCATGGAACCCATCTATGCGGATAACCCGCAGATCCTGGGTAAAGTCGTCGCCCTCATGCGCAGGTTCTAACCGGCTATGGAGGCTACCAGCACACCCGGGCGCGAACGTATCTGCTTGTTCGATACGCTGCGCGGATTCACCATCATATCAATGGTGCTCTTTCACGCAGCGTACGATGCTACCTATCTGTTCGGCTTCGATATCCCGTGGTTTAGTGACCCTGTTGCGCAGAACATCTGGCGGTGTTCCATCAGCTGGGTGTTCTTGCTGCTTGCCGGCTGGATGACGCAGCTTTCCAGAAACAACCTCAAACGTGCGGGAATCTATGGAGCGGCTGCGCTAACGGTGTTCCTCACGACCTCTATCGCAAACGTCGATACACCCGTTTCTTTCGGTATCTTGTTTTGCATGGCGGCGAGCACGCTTGTCTACGCGCTCGCCTCCCCTATCTTGGATCGCGTGCATCCCGCCCTCGGAGTCGGCATAGCGCTCGCTCTCTTCGCCCTCACCTATATGCTGCCCGAACAGCGCTATGACATCGAAGGGCTCGCATGGCTCGGCATTCCCAGCACAACGTTCGCCTCGGGCGATTACTACCCGCTCATGCCTTATGGGTTTCTCTATATGGCTGGAATGTATGCAGCGCGTCTCTTCGCACGCTACTCACCAGAAGGGTATCCCGCATGGATGCGCCGGAACTGGGTTCCTGTACTCAGTTCCGTCGGCCGTGCGAGCCTGGTCATCTATCTCATTCACCAACCACTGCTCATCTGCCTGTTTATGCTCATCACAAGCGCAGCATAAGCATTCGCAGTTCGGTAGGGCAAAGGCTGCCTTATCGCACATACAAGCGGACTCAAGCAGATTGATCGACTCAGCATCAATGATGCAGAATGCTCAATTGATTCAGCAAGGAGAACGTCTCACGCGGCCGTTGAGTCGTCCGCATACGCCATCAATCGTCCCGCGATGCGCGCCGGTACCTTGGCGACGATATGGACTGCGCTCGCTTCGAACTCCTCAACCATGACCTGGCCGAAATCGTGCACGAGCTTAAGTGCTGAACCCTCGCTATAGGGAATCGTCAGGTCGAGCATGCGGTCGGTCGCTGCGGCCTCTTCCGCGATACGCGAGACAAGTGCGTCGACACCCTCGCCGGTAAGCGCCGAAACGCAGACGGCGGCAGGAAAGATGCGGCGCAGATCCGCACGGCCAAAGGCGTCGACGCAATCCATCTTGTTAAGTACTACCACGGCAGGGGTCTGACCGGATCCGATCTCCTCAAGTACCGCATCGACGGCATCGAGCTGTCGCATGAGATTCTCATCGGAAGCATCCGCAACCTTGAGGATAAGGTCTGCCTCGCGTGCCTCGGTAAGCGTCGATTTGAATGCGTCGACGAGCCCGTGAGGGAGCTTCTGGATGAACCCGACAGTATCGGTGAGCGTCAGCTGGCGACCCCCGGGCAACCGATAGGAGCGCGTCGTGGGATCGAGCGTGGCGAAGAGCTTATCCTGGGCGAGGACATTCGACCCGGTAAGACGATTGAGCAGAGATGATTTCCCAGCATTCGTATAGCCGGCTAAAGCCACGCGGAACGCTGGCGACGAGACCCGCTCCTTCGACTGTACACGCCGCCTGCGTTCGACGGTCTCGAGTTCACGACGAACCGTGGCGATGCGATTGCGGATAAGGCGACGATCGACCTCGAGCTGGCTCTCGCCTTGACCGAACCTGCTGCCGATACCTCCGCGGGTCTGCTCCTTGGCGAGATGGCTCCACATGCCCCGTAACCGCGGTAGCAGATACTGAAGCTGCGCAAGCTGCACTTGCAACCTACCCTCACGGGTCTGCGCATGGAGTCCGAAAATATCAAGGATGAGCGCCGTGCGGTCGATGATCTTGACAGGCTCGCCAACGGCACGTTCGAGGTTCGTTTGCTGCGAAGGAGTAAGGTCGTCGTCGAAAATGACAACATCGATATCCAGGCGCTTCACAAGACCGCAGATCTCTTCAACTTTACCTGACCCGATGAACGTCTTAGGATACGGGCGCTCCAAGCGCTGCGTGACGCGCGCAACGCATACGGCACCGGCGGTATCGGCAAGGCGTTCGAGCTCATCGAGCGATCGCTCAACTGGCCAGGCGGTACCGCGCATTTCGACACCGACAAGCAGTGCCCGTTCAGGAGAAGGAGCAGTGGAAATGAAATCAAAGCGCGTCATGATCTGCCAATCGCATCCAAAATAAAGGTAGCGGCAGCATCCTCATCAAGTTCATCCATGGATATCCACGAGATGCGACCATCGCGCCTGAACCAGGAGAGCTGGCGCTTCGCATAGCGGCGAGAACGCATCTTGATAAGTTCAACCGCCTCATCCAAGGCAATCGTACCCTCAAGATATGCGATGAGCTCCTTGTAGCCGATCGCTTGACGCGCGGTGAGTGCAGGGGCAGCGCCGGCGTTCATGAGCCGCTCGACCTCATCGATGAGCCCTGCCGCGATCATCGCGTCGACCCGATCGTCGATACGCTGGTAGAGGCGTTCGCGCTCCATCGTCAATCCGAAATACACCGCTTCATAGCACGGACGCGGCGCAGAGAACGCAGCTTTTTGATCGGCATATGAAGTGCCCTCGTCGAGCATCTCGAGAGCCCGTATGACGCGTCGCACGTTATGCTCATGGATAACGTCGGCGCTTCGTGGATCGCGCGAGCGAAGCAGCTCATGCAAGGCATGCGAACCCGCTTCGTTGGCAAGGCGCTCATAGCGTACTCTCGCGTCGCTCTTCGTCTCACCTGCGGGAAAATCCATCTCATCGAGGGCGGCTCGTAGATACAGACCGGTGCCGCCGCAGAGGACAACAGGCTTTCCCAGGGCACGCAACCGCTCGATCTCGCACCGCGCATCCCGTTGGAACAGGGCAGCGGAATAGTTCACCGCAGGATCGACCAGATCGACAAGCCTGAGCGGCACAAGGCGCTCGTTGACCGGTGTCTTCGCGGTACCGATATCCATACCTCGATACACCTGCATGGCATCGACTGAAAGGACATCTGTGTCGAGCGCTCGCGCAACGCGATCCGCGACGGCGCTCTTGCCGACAGCGGTGGGGCCTACGATAGCGACAATCGACGCACTCATCGAGGATCGCCAGCGACCGTTCCGGAGAGATACCAGGTACGAGCAACATCGACGTCGACATCAACGATGTGCCCGACATACATGTCGAGCGATGCGCCCTCGGGAATGGGTGCGTGGACGGTTTGGTTCTTCGGACTCTTGCCCTGAAGGATGCGTGCATCCTTCTTGGAAGCGCCCTCGACGAGCACGGGCACCCGTTGTCCAAGTTCATGCTGGTTGAATGCGTATGCGGTGCCTTCGATAGCTTTAACAAGCCTATCGAAGCGCTCCTGGATGACCTCGCGCGGCGTGGAATCCTCGATCTTGGCCGCAGGCGTTCCCTCGCGGCGCGAGTAGATGAACGTGAAGGCTTGCGCGTAACCAACCTCTTCAGCAAGTGAAAGGGTCTGCTCGAAATCTTCTTCGGTCTCTCCTGGGAACCCGACGATGATATCGGTGGTAAGCGCGATGCCTGGGATGCGCTCGCGAACGGCGTCGACGAGCCGCAGGTAATCCTCACGCGAATAACGGCGGTTCATGAGCTTCAAGATGCGACTCGAACCAGACTGCACGGCGAGCTGCAGATGCGGCATGACGGCCGGCACCTCGGCCATGGTCTCGATCGTCTGCAACGAGAGATCTTTCGGATGCGAAGACGTGAAGCGGATGCGCTCGATGCCGGTCTCCCCCACCGCACGCAGCAGCTCAGCGAAGCGCGGCTCACCATGGACGTCGCGACCATACGAGTTGACGTTCTGTCCGAGGAGCGTTACCTCACGCACCCCGCAGCGCACAAGACCAGCTACTTCATCGACGATGGCGTCGAACGGACGGCTCTTCTCGCGTCCGCGTACATAAGGAACGATGCAGTACGTGCAGAAGTTATTGCAGCCTGTCATGATGGGCACCCACGCGTGGAACGGCTGCTCTCGATGCCAGGGAAGCGTTGTAGCTGCAGGCAGGTCGCCCTCCGCCGTGTCGATATGGCGCTCGTCGTCCTCGAAAGCCTGAGCCAGGAGCTCGTCCACATGCGCGATGGCTTGCGTGCCGAAGATGACGTCGACGTTGTCGATATGCGAAAGGAGTCGCTCGCCATCGCGTTGAGCAATGCAGCCGCCAACCGCGATCACACGCTTGCCAGATGGCGGTACGGGAAGGCTCTTGCATGAGGAGCACTGACCGTACAAACGCTGGTCTGCCGCCTCGCGCACGCAGCAGGTCATGAAGATAACGATATCCGCATCCGCGGGATCGGCAGCGAGAAAGCAGCCGAGGGAGTCGAGTAGACCCGAGACGCGCTCGGAGTCATGCAGGTTCATCTGGCAGCCGAACGTCCGGATGAAGTACGTCTTGCCCGCCAGGATGGACTGCGTGTCCTGATGGCTCATGGCTACTGCACCGCCGTCATATGGTTCGGATAATCGGGGGCGTCGACGCTATTGATGGAAAGCGCATGCACGAGCACGGCCAAGCGGATCGCAGTGCGGGACTCACCGTTGATAAGGATGTCCGAAAACGTCGGGGAACAAGAGATGTCGAGACCCGTAGGGATGAGAAAGCCGCGCGCGATGGCCATAGCCTTGATAGCTTGATTCACGGCGCCGGCCCCGACGCATTGCATGTTGACGGGAACGCCATCTTTGACCATGCCAGCTATGGCTCCGGCAACCGACGCGGGTGAGGATTTGCTCGACACTTTGAGATATTCCATGATGCTCCTGCGTGTATGGTTCGAAAATGCAGCTCTTTGACTTTACCCTATATAGGCAGGTAGAGCAAGCAATTCCAAAACCTATTCGACGTTTTGGATGGGAATCGTCACGGTGATGGCATCACGCGTGACGCGCACTTTCGGATCAGAGGAAAGGGTAAGGTAATAGCGCTCGGCGAGATCGGTGAAGTCACGTTCGACGGCGCGCGAGAAAGCATCGAGGTCGTCTGCCGCAATCTTGAGGCCGCGTCGATCGCGCGTAAGGTCCACGGCGGCAGGCGCATCCGCGGGGACGCGCTTGCGCATGAGGCGCGACGAAACGCTTCTCACCGGCTTGATAGCGCCGCTCAGGATTCGATGCGCCGTGCGCTCAGAGATCTGGATGCCAAGGCTATCGGCGATCCGCATAAAATCGGCGGCATCGGCTGCAAACCCGAGACGCGACACGATGGGAAGTGCGGTTTCGGAATCGATGAAGAGGAGCTGCTGAGTATCGAGAAGCCCCGAGGCGTGGGCATAGAGCGTCGCCGCGATCTCTGCCGGACTCCCAAGGTAAACCTCGCAGCCGGGCTGTTCTTCAAGGGCAAACTCGCAGGCGGTGCGGATGATGTTATGCGGCCCTTTGACGCACGTCCATACGCGGTTTTCATCACGGCGAGCATCGGGCCAAGTGGATTGATCGGCGCGCTCGGGCAAGCGATCGGTGTCGACGACGACACGAAACGACGACCCGAGCCCGGGAGCCGAAGCCATTACGCGGGCATCTTCAGCGTTTTCGCGAATCGAGTAGAGCGCCATACCGCGCCCGTGCACACCCCAGCGGTCCATCTTCATAGTCTCGAGTTTAGAGGTCACGCGGGCGTCGAAGATGCGCTCCTGCATATCGGCGGGGACGCCGCAGCCATTGTCGAGAAAGAGGAGGGTGCGCTCGCCCCCCTCTTTCATAGTTGAGATGTACATGGCGCTCGCATGCGCGTCGCGCGCATTGCGTAGCATCTCGGTTACGATGTCCTCGACATGCTGGATATCATGCTTCGCCTGACGACGTTCCGCCTCGGCGACGCGAAGACGGACGAAGCCCTCGCCGAGGTTCTCCTCGACGCGCAGGTTCCCTTCGCCCGTCATCGAAGCGATGAACGAAATGAGCTCGTTAGCCTCTGCCATGGCGTAAGGCTACTTCGCGATGTCCGTAGCGCGGCTCTCGCGGATCACGACCACGCGCACCTGACCGGGGTATTCCATCTCCTCCTCGATCTGGCGGGCGATGTCGTGGGCGAGCACGGTGGCCTGGGCGTCGGAGATCTTCTCGGGCTGCACCATGACGTGCACCTCGCGACCGGCCTGCATGGCGAACGTGCGCTCGACGCCCTCGTGCGCGTTGGCTATACCCTCAAGCTGCTCAAGGCGCTTCACGTAGTTCTCGAAGGACTCACGGCGAGCGCCCGGGCGGGAAGCCGAGACGGCGTCTGCGGCCATGACGAGCATGTCGAGAACCGTATTGGGCTCGACGTCGGCATGGTGGGCCTCGATGGCGTGGACGATCTCGGGCTTCTCACCGTAGCGGCGCGCTAGGTCGGCACCGATCACCGCGTGCGGGCCATCCACCTCGTGGTCGATAGCCTTGCCGAGGTCGTGCAGGAGGCCGGCACGGCGAGCGGGCACCGGGTCGAGCTCGAGCTCCGAGGCCATGATCCCAGAAAGCTCGGCGACCTCGATGGAGTGGTTGAGCACGTTCTGTCCGAACGACGTGCGATAACGCAGCGCGCCGAGTGTCTTGACAAGCTCGGGATGCAGGTCATGGAAACCGGTGTCGAACGCCGCCTGCTCGCCTGCCTCGCGCACACGTTGCTGGACGAGGTCGGACGCCTTCTTATACATCTCCTCGATGCGCGCGGGATGGATACGGCCGTCGGCGATAAGGTTCTCAAGCGCGACGCGAGCCGTCTCACGGCGCACCGGATCGAAGCTCGAGAGCACGACGGTCTCGGGCGTATCGTCGATGACGAGGTTGACGCCGGAAACCTGCTCGAAGGTGCGGATGTTGCGACCCTCGCGACCGATAATGCGACCCTTGAGGTCGTCTGAGGGGATATGAACAGACGTGACCGTGACCTCGGCGGTGTGGTCGGCAGCGCAGCGCTGAATTGCCGTAGAGAGGATCTTCTGTGCCGTCTTCTGGCATTCTGCTTTCACGCGCTGTTCGGAATCGCGGATGATCGTCGCAGCCTCATGCGTGACCTCACCGCGCACCTTGTCGAGGAGCTCGCGATGGGCGTCATCGCGCGTGAGCTCGGAGATGCGCTCGAGTTCTTTCGTCTGGCGATCGATGAGCTCATCGAGTTCGCGGCCGCGCTTCTCGACCTGACCAGCTTGGCTCGAAAGCTGATGCTCGCGCTTGTCGAGGGCGTCGTTGCGACGGTCGAGCGACTCTTCGCGCTGCATGATGCGGTTCTCGAGGGAACGGAGCTCGCGCTTGCGCTGCTTCTCCTCCGCCTCGGCCGCCTGCTTGTTCTGGATGATCTCTTCCTTGGCTTCGAGAAGGGCTTCCTTCTTGAGCGTCTCTGCCGCGCGTCGCGCATCGCCGATCACCTGGTCCGCCTCTTGGCGAGCAGACTCGATCTTCGAGTCGGCCTCGCGGAGGCTGCCGTTCTTCGCGTTGCGCATGGCGAGCACGGCAACGATGGCACCAACCAAGATGCCACCAACGATGCCGATGATAATCTCCATGCTAGGCTCCTCAATGTATAAGAATCATCATGATGCAGGGCGCGTAAAGCGCCCCCGACATTTGCAAGGTCTGAACACCCAATATGAAGTTATGCTATCAACACAGGCATCTCATCGAAGATGAGTGTGCATCACAAGACAAATGACAAGTTCATCGTACGTTTTTGTGAAGATGCTGTCAAATGTTCACTACATGCGCGAGACGGTTTCCGAAGGAATTACACGCTATCTTCGACATCGTCGAAATCTTCGGCGGAAGCAAGGCGCGAGCGAACGGCGTCCGCCGCGACCGCATAGGAAAAGCCCTTGCTCATGAGGTGCCGCACAAGGCGCTCGAAGGCGTTACGTTCTGGGATGGGCTTACGTGCCAGCAAGGCCGTCGCACGCGCACGGTCATCCTCGATCGAGAAGAACGCTTCGGGATACCCCTCTAAAGAAAACGGATCTGCACCGCGACGGCGAAGATCGGCCTCGATCTTGATTCTCCCCCATCCGCGTCGAATCCGCTCGTCGATATAGCTGCGAAGAAATCGCTCCTCATCGAGGAATCTGAGCTCCTGTGCTCGCTTCAAGGCATGCTCGATAGCACCTCGCCGAAATCCTGCTTGGTGGAGCTTTCGCTCAGCTTCATGGGCGCCATATTCCCTCCTGCCAAGCATTTCGGTGAGCGCAGAGAGGCAGAGGTTCTTCTCGAGCTCATCAAGCAGTCGAGTCGCTTGGTCGTAGGGGCAGGGAAGCTCGGGAAGGTCGCGTTCGAATGCACGCGCGACGCGTGGCGGAACCCAGTGGGTGCGCGTATCGGAAACGCCCCCGCCTCTCTCCAAATCAAATATGACCTGGGCGCGCGGACGCATGCTGCCTATCGAAGACGGGAAGGCGCCTTCCTTACGCGTTGGATACGCAACCTCTATCGCTGTAACAGACTGCTCCATAGATCAAATGACCGCACATACTACTTTGCAGACGCCGCCGTTGCGTCGACCTCATCCTCGATAATCGCATCCCCGGTAGGTTCATCGGAGAAATCGAGACCGCAGGCGACGCGCACGCGATGCTCGATCTCGTCGCTTAAGTCGGGATGCATCTTGAGGAAATCTTTGGCGGCCTCGCGGCCTTGACCGAGGCGCTCTGAATCGTAGGTGTACCAAGCACCCGATTTCTTCACAACGCCGTAGTCGACGCCCATATCGAGGATTGATCCCTCTTTCGAGATACCGGTGCCGTACATGATGTCGAACTCCGCCGTTTTGAAGGGAGCGGCAACCTTGTTCTTGACGACCTTGCACCGCACACGGTTGCCGACGATGTCGTCTTTGACCTTGATGCTCTCGATGCGACGGATCTCGATGCGCACCGATGAGAAGAACTTGAGCGCACGGCCGCCCGTGGTGGTTTCGGGGTTGCCGAACATGACGCCGATCTTCTCGCGCAGCTGGTTGATGAAGATGCACGTCGTATTGGATTTTGAGAGGGAGCCGGCAAGTTTGCGCAGCGCCTGGCTCATGAGACGCGCCTGCAGACCGACCGACGAATCGCCGATCTCGCCCTCGATCTCGGCACGGGGAACGAGCGCAGCTACAGAGTCGATGACGACGGCGTCGATGGCACCGGAGCGGACGAGCATATCGCAGATCTCGAGCGCTTGCTCACCGGTATCGGGTTGCGAGATGAGCACCTCATCGATATCGACACCGATGCGCGCTGCATAAGCGGGATCGAGCGCATGCTCCGCATCGATGAACGCGACGATGCCGCCGGCGGCTTGCGCCTCGGCAAGGATCTCCAACGAAAGCGTCGTCTTTCCGGAGGATTCGGGGCCGTAGATCTCGATGATGCGCCCGCGAGGAACGCCACCGATACCGAGTGCGGCATCGAGCGAGAGCGCGCCGGTTGGGATAGCCTCAATCTCCATCTCCGGGCCGCCATCGCCGAAACGCATGATGGAACCGCTGCCAAACTTCTTCTCGATCTCGGCCTTGGTAGCCTCGATCATCTTATCGCGCTCCTCGCCAAAGGTGCGCTCGTGAATGGTCTTGACCGGGCCGGAACTCTTAGCCATGGAATCCTCCTCTTAGGTTGCCATATGCATAATACGCGAACAGCTGTTCGCAGTCAAGCTTGATACCGAAATGCTACCGCGCCAACCTTGCAGATTCCCAGCACCCCTCTCGCACGAACCTTGTCACAATCTAAAACGCTCCTGTCAGTTTTCCAGGAAGCTGCGAAAACATACCCCCAGGTATGCTTCAACCCAGTAACCAGTAAGAACCACTACGCTCATTTCAACAAAGAAACACCATGCATTCTTATAGTGCTAGACCGCTCCCGTGGCGCCGTCTTGGTCTCAGCATCCGATTCGCTTCGCTCACGAAGGATGCTGAGACCAAGACGGCGCCACGGGAGCTCCGGAAACGAATATGCACGTGATTCTGCGTAGATAGTGTGCGCGGTTAGCAATAGGCATGATCGAGCCTCAACAAAGTGCCCCGTCCTAAGGCGTTTCCTTTCGAAGCCCTTCGTGAGCGAAGCGAATCGGGCTTCGAAAGGAAACGCCTTAGGACGGGGCAAAGTGCAGAAAGCTATCCCTCTTCTACCACATTCAGCAGCATTTTAAGTGCATGCAAACAAGCCGCCTGGCGTACGTCCTCGCGCGTCCCTTCAAACCTGCAGCACTCCGTGTGTACCCCGCGATCACTCGCGAGACCGAAATAGACGGTGCCCACGGGATCTTCCTCCGTGCCGCCTCCAGGTCCCGCGTAGCCCGTCGTGCTCACCGCGAGCGTGCTCCCGAATACCCTGCGTGCACCTTCAGCCATCTCGGAGGCACATGGAACGGAAACAGCGGTGAAGTGCTCGAGCGTATGCAACGATACGCCAAGGACGGCATGCTTGATCTCATCGACATAGGTTACCGCTCCGCCGCGAAGCACATTAGAGGCACCGGGAATGTCGGCGATCGTCGATGAGACGAGCCCCGCCGTGCAAGACTCAGCAGTGGAGAGCGTTACCCCGCGCTCACAGCAGAGACGCACGAGCTCACTCGCCGCCTCTTCCGCAGCCTGAACAGCACAGGTCATGGATGCCTCCTCTTACGAGAAGAAGACGTCGCGGCCGTTCCAGAAATACTGCACGCCCGAGACGACGGTGAGAACCACCGCCAAAATAATGAGCACGTGTGCGGCGATGACAAGGTACGCGGCAAGATAGACGCCTCCGACAGACGCGATCGCGATGGCGATGAAGTAGCCGCAAAGCGCGATCATCGTGACCGCAGTCTTCCATTTGCCAAGGGTATCGGCTGCGATGACGACGCCCTTCGCTCCAGCGACCATGCGAAGCGCGCTCACGAGGAACTCACGCAGCAAGATGATGAAGACGACCCATACGCCCACGAACTCCTGCTCGAGCAAGATGAGCAACGCAGAGAACACGAGAAGCTTATCGGCGATGGGGTCAAGGAACTTGCCGAAATCCGTGATTTCATTGCGCGACCGCGCGAGATAACCATCGAGCTTGTCCGTCAGGCTCAAGAGAATATACAGGATGCACGCTGCCGGGGCGAGCACGGGGTCGTAGAGCGCGCCGGCCTGGATGCACGAGAGCTCGGCGAGCACCATGAACACCGGTATGAATACGATGCGCACGCAGGTGACGATATTTGCCGGCGTCCAAACGCTCGGCGCGCCCTCATCCCTATTCTTGGTTTCTGGATCCATGTGTCCCTCGCTATTCCACGACATAACCGACGAGCTCGTAGCAGAAGCTGTCAGTAAACTCGACCTCAACGATATCACCAACGGTGGCCTCAGTGGCATCGAGATGCACCGCACCATCGGAATCCGGAGCCTGGAACCATGCATGCCCGATGAGCTCAGGTCCTTCGTCCGTCTCTTCGATGCCGTCGACGATCACCTCAGCGCGCTCCCCTACATGCGAGGCAGTCGCCGCGAACCCGAGCGATTCAGCCAGATCCATCGCGGCCTGGGTGCGTTCAAGTTTTTCGACATCATCGATCTGGCCGTCCATCTTCTCGGCGCGTGTTCCCTCTTCAGGAGAAAAGGCGAAGACGCTCGTATAGTCGAAGCCAGTACGATCCATGAAGGCGAGCATCTGCTCATGCTCCTCATACGTCTCACCCGGGAACGCGACAAGATAGGTCGTGCGGATGATCATGCCGGGTATCTCGCGACGCAAGCGCTGGAAAAGCGCCTTGAGCTCGTCCTCGGAACCGGAGCGGTTCATGGCCTTCAGAACGCGCGCGCTGCAATGCTGGATGGGGATATCGATATAGGGCAGAACCTCAGGGGTATCACGGATCGCGGCGATAAGCTCGTCCGTCATCCCTTCGGGCTGAAGATAGAGTACACGCACCCAGACACGCTCTGGGCGAACGGCATGAGCGACGGCAACAAGGAGTTGCGCGAGGTTGCCTGGGCCGGCGACGGATTCATCAAAGTCCTCGCCCCAGATGCCGGTGTCCTGCCCAATGAGCACGATCTCTCGCACACCTGCGGCGACGAGGTCGCAAACCTCCGCTTTGATCTCTTCCCAAGGGCGGCTGTGGTAGCGCCCGCGGATGTAGGGAATGGCGCAGAAGCTGCAGAAGCGGTCGCAGCCATCGGAGATCTTCACATATGCGACGGCGCATTCCACCGTGCGCTTCACCTGAGGCACAAGCGGCGCTTCCACGCGCTCGCACCCGAGTACACGATCGACGACGGCCACGATACCGTCCTCCTCATCAGTGCGGACGAACGCAGCGACCTCGGGAAGCTCGCTTGGAAGATCCTCTCCGTAGCGTGAGGGAACGCAGCCGCACATCACGATCTTGAGGTTGCGCACCCCCGTGGCAGCCTCCTCGGCAAGAGCGAGGGTTGCCTCAACGCTCTCCTCGGTGGCAGAAGCCAAAAAGGAGCACGTATTCACAATGGCGACATCGGCATCTTCGACATCGTATGCTTCCTCGTAGCCCGCAGAGAGCAGAAGCGAGCGCATGCGGTCGGTATCGACCTCGTTCTTAGCGCAACCGAGGGTGATGAAGTAGATGGCGCCAAGACTATCGGTGATGTTCTCGGACATGAGTGCCTTTCTTGTACAGCTCGCGTGCAGCGCGGAATGCGCGCGTTAGCGGTAGTTCGTGAACTGGAGCGGCAAACCGTAATCGGCATCGCGAAGGTAACCAATAACCTCCTGGAGCGTATCCTTCGATGCCGAGATGACGCGCAGCTTGTCGGATTCGATCTGGATCTTGCACTTGAGCTTGAGCGCTTTGACATCGCGGTTGATCTTCTTTGCCGTCTCCTGGTCGATGCCGTTGACGATATGGCCGACGACGCGCACGAAGCCGCCCGATGCTGCCTGCGGGGTATCCCACGAAAGCGCTTTGATATCGATGCCTCGCTTGATGAGCTTCGAATTGAGGACGTCGGTGATCTGGCGAACGACGAAATCCGCGGGAGCGGTGATCGTGATGGTGCGATCGCCCTTTGAAAGCTCGACGGTAGAGCCTGAATCCTTCAGGTCGTAGCGCTGAGCGATCTCGCGCGCGGTCTGCTGGTAGGCGTTATCGACCTCCTGCATATCGACTTCTGAAACGATGTCGAAACTCGATTCCTTGGCCATGATTCCTCCTTGATCGTCTGCGGTGCGCTCACTAGGCGGTAGCGCTGGCGCTGTCTTCATCGGTTCCCGCTTCCCCATCCGTCGCGGGGGTCTCCGGCTGCGGCGCGGTGATCGTCACCTTAGCGACCCCGGCGGTCCGGGTATCCCAGCTCACCTCTTCGCCGTTATGCGTCACGGTCACATCGGCCGGACTGCTCACGGTGATCTCGATCGATTCCTCGACGGTATATTCCTTGTCGAAAGGCCCGATAACGTTGTCGGCAAAGATAGAGACGCCGTCGAGCTTGATCTCTACCCACGACGTGCTGCCCTCGGACACGGAGATGCCGACGATGGTCTCCTCCGGTTCTGCCGGGGTGGCCGCGTCGGTTGCAGGCGAGGCGGGCGACGCGGTATCGGTAGCATCCGCTGTGTCCGCAGTCTCGTGGCTCGCAGGCGATGTCGCC
>CAJLVH010000016.1 GCA_905210055.1 uncultured Enorma sp.
CCATCCGCCTCGACTTTGGCGACGGCTCTGTCCTCACCTTCACCCAGCTGGAGGACGGCGTGCGCGCGGAGTTCACGCAGCCGCAGGGCCGCGACTATAAATACGACCTCGACGCCGCCGGCTCCGCCGCCAACGGCATGATGCTGCGCCTGAAGGAGATATTGGAACTGACCGCTGAAGAAGGCCCCTGACGGGGCCTTCTCCTGTTGCGGGGCGCGGCGGATGGTGCTATAATCGGGAAAAAGCCAGGAGGTAGATATATGGTCCGCGAGATACTGCTGCTGGGCGACGAGCGCCTGGTCGTGGCTCGATTCTATGGCACGCTCAGCAAGGGCCTCGGCCTCCATGATATTTGGCGTGATGACCGTGGCGAGGGGGAGAAGACGGGAGGTGAGCGCCTCAACGGCACCCTCGTCGATGAGGCGGGCACCCGAGGTCGCGACCATCACGGGGTCGACGACGATGTTCTTCGCGCCCCAATGCTCGAGGCGCTCGGCGATGGTTTCGATGATCGCTGCGGAAGAAACCATGCCGATCTTCACCGCCGCGGGCGGGATATCCTCGAAGACAGCGTCGATTTCCTGCGCGACGAATTCCGGCGTCGCCTCGAGAACGGCGCGCACGCCCGTGGTGTTCTGCGCAGTGAGTGCGGTAATGGCCGTCTCGGCAAAGAGGTGGTGCGCCGCGATGGTCTTAATGTCTGCTTGGATGCCCGCGCCACCGCTCGAATCCGAGCCCGCAATCGAGAGCACGGCGGGAATGGTCTTGCTTGTCATGTGTGCCTCGCTTTCAATTCTGGCCGCCTCATCGCTGCGCGAACTGCGCGCGGGACGATAGGCCGAGGCGGCCGGACTACATCAATCGTTCTCGTACCCATTCCAAGCAAGGTGCCCATGGAAAAAGAAAAAAGCTGCAGCCGTTCCATCTCAAGCACCCCTGGCGGACGGTGGTCGCGGCACCGCGCTCGCCCTGGCCTTGGAGAAGATAAACGATATGAGTCGGGGCGGCTATATCGTCCCGTGCGCAGTTCGCGTCAGCGCTGTTTGAGCACGGGATGATATAGCTGCCCCGACCTCCGGAGAGATTTACTCCGCGTCCAGGTCGATCGTGGTGCCCTCGAACACCTTGTTCACCGTGCGCACCGCGCACATCTTCCCGCACATGGTGCAGGTGCCCTCGGTCGAGGCGGGGGAGGCCTCGTAGCGCGCCTTCGAGGTCACGGGATCGAGTGCGTACTGCCACATCTCGTCCCATGCCAGGCGGCGGCGGGCGTCGCCCATGCGGTTGTCGGCCTCCTGCGCACCGGGCACGCCCTTGGCGATGTCGGCCGCGTGCGCGGCGATGCGGGTGGCGATGAGGCCGTCGAGCACGTCTTTCGCGTCTGGCAGGCACAGATGCTCGGCAGGCGTCACATAGCACAGGAAGTCCGCGCCAGCGCTCGCACTGATGGCGCCACCGATCGCCGCGGTGATGTGGTCGTAGCCTACCCCGATGTCTGTGACGAGCGGCCCCAGCACATAGTAGGGCGCACCGTGGCAGAGGCTCTTCTCCAGGCGCACATTCGCCTCGATCTCGTTGATGGGCATGTGGCCGGGGCCTTCGATCATGACCTGCACGCCGGCGTCCCATGCGCGCTTCGTAAGCTTGCCGAGCTCGATCATCTCGGCCGTTTCCACCGCGTCGTTTGCGTCATAGAGACAGCCCGGTCGGCACGAGTCGCCGAGCGAGATGGTCACGTCGTACTCGTGGCAGATCTTCAGAATCTCGTCGTAGTACTCGTAGAACGGGTTCTCGTTGCCGGTGACCTCCATCCAGCCGAAGAGGAGCGATCCGCCGCGGCTCACGATGTTCATGAGTCGGCCGGTCTCCTTGAACGTCTTCACGACGCTCTTGTTGATGCCGCAGTGGATGGTGAGGAAGTCCACGCCGTCCTCCGCGTGCGCGCGCGTGACTTCCAGCAAGTCGTCGACGGTGAGCTTGATGAGCGGTTTCTCCATGTAGCCAATCGCGTCGTACATGGGCACGGTGCCCACCATGAGCGGGGTTTTCTGGACGAGTTCCTGGCGGAAGAAGCGCGTCTTGCCGGAGTTGGAGAGATCCATGATAGCGTCGGCGCCGAATTGCTCGGCGGTGTGGACCTTCTCCCATTCCACGTCGGCGTTCGCGACGTCGCCCGAGATGCCCAAGTTCACGTTCACCTTGGTGGAAAGGCCTTCGCCCACGCCGCGCGGTTCGAGCCCCATCTCGAGGTGGCGGATGTTCGCCGGGATGGCGATGCGCCCGGCGGCGACGCCGGCGCGGATGAACTCTGGGTCGCGGTGCTCGCGCTCGGCGACGGCGCGCATGGCCGGCGTGATGACGCCTGCACGCGCGAAGTCGAGCTGCGTGACGCAAGGGCTGCCGTCCGGGCGCAGGGGAGTGGCGGCTGAGGCCTCGGCGGCGGTGCTGATTGTGGTTGGGTTCTGCGATGCATCCATGATGCGGCTCCCTTCGTTGGCATTACCCATGTCAGGTTCTGCGGGTCGGGGCGGGCGCGCCCCCTCTCAGCCTGCCGTTCGCGTCGCGAGTCGTCGTTGCTCGCTCGCGCTGCCTGCAAGCTCCCCGTATGTCGGTAGCATTATAGCGTGCCGAACAGTGCGTCGAGGATACCGGCAAGGCAAAACCGCAACACGAGCGGCGTGCAAGGCTGATTTCGAGCTCTCGCATGCCGCTCGTGTTACGGTTTTGATTTCCGACATCGCGGTGTCAATCTTGCATCGTCGGCTCGGTCAGGCGTGATGCCCTTTATGTGTCGAGTTGTCTCACGTTCTGCCATTATGTAAAGATGCTCAAGCTAGGCATCGCCGCGTACATGCATGGCAGGCAGACGGAGTTGCTTCCCGAGCCCATATCGAAGCAGCCGCATGGGATAGTCCTCCACAGGAGCGGTTTCTCGGAAAGCGGGTTCGTCGACTACGCGAGGAGTCGCCATCAGTTCATTCCGAAGACACACGTTGACGAGTTTTGGGGCAGTGGCATTCTGACTGGTAATCAAACCCCCCCCACGCATCGTCATCTTCCCGTCCTTACCCGTTGAGAAGCAAGTGATGCCAGTCCGACAAGCACGTTGAATCCAACCATGCCGGTGAAGCAGGCAGCCCAATACGGCACGGTGTCGATAAGCGACTGCCAATCACCCTCTTGTACGCCCATCGCAATGGATCATACGTTACATACAATAGAAACCGAACAAAGAGCCAAGCTAATTTAATATGCAAATGCCAGACGATTTCTTGGCCATCTGTTGCGACCGGCAAAACATGCAATCGTCAACGCGGCTGAAACAAGACCAAGGGCGACCCCTAAATAGATTAGAAAGTCACACATATAACAGGCCTCCAATCGCTGTTGGTCTGAACCAATACCGAACAGTACCGGGTAAAAATAGATTTCCCTTATTAAGAAAGCCTTAATCGCTAGGCGGTAGTTGATATGCGTAAAAGGCCCATATGCCGCAATAGACGGTATCTCTGGTTTTGGAGCGGCGGCATTCTAGCTGGCAATCAAACCGCCTTCGCCGAGCAACAGATTTTGTCTAACGAAAATATCGACAACCCATTACGCGTGAAAAACTTCATCCTGTGTTCAATGCGCCCAGACAGCAGCGGAGTTCATGCCTGAGTGAAGGGGGTGCTATCGTCCCATCCGGTGGCAGTACTTTCAGTTTTAGCGAGGTAGCTTAATAGAAAAGAACTCAATGCGATCGACGGGCTCGCTCTGCTGCTCAAGTAAAAAGGGGCGAAGGGCTCTTAGCAAGTCAGGAAGCCTCCTGAGCACCGCCTGAAGGCATTGTTGGCCAAAGCTCTTTTTTCTGGTAATCAAGCAGGCTGCTATTGCTATGAGCGTCCCCAGGAAGGACGCCAGAAACAAGCATCTTGCCTCCCATCTGGTACAATGATGCGGAGGTGTGGGGCGTTAATCCCGCGCCCTCCGCTTACCGCCGCTTGAAGTGCTTTCCCTGTGACTTGGTGCGCTTCTCGCGGCTCTTTCGTATGGCGGCTTTCAGCGCCTCGTTGCGCGGACTTACCTCAGGGGCGTCTCTACCTGAACCAGCCGAGCCTACCCCGGTATGACATCATCCTCCTACCGATAAACCGAATAATTCATCCGTTTAGCGAAAAAAATGAATTATTTGACTTATTGGCGGAAGGCTATGGCATGATTGCGTTGAAGGCCTTCGTACCAACGATCTCTAGTATTGAGAGGTGGGTTGATGATCGTTCATTATCGCGTTGACAGCAGAGTCGTACATGGTCAGACGACCACGAAGATAACCAAGGAGCATCCGGTGGATGGCGTGATCATCGTCGATGACGAGATCGCGCAGGATACCTTTATGCAAACGGTGTTCAAAAGCGCACTTGGCTCGCTTCGCCTCTTGGCATTCACCGAGGAACGAGCCTCGGTGAAGCTTCCCGAAGCCGTCCAGTCCAAGAAGAGCTACATGGTCATCTTCAAGACTACGAGGGCTGCGCGAAACCTTGTTGAGCGCGGCTTCTCATTCACTGGCGTCCTGAACATCGGTCCGCAGCCCAACGTGGAGGGGGCTATGCTCATCGAGAAGATGCTCTACCTCACGCCGGATCAGATCGACGACCTGAACGTTCTGGAAGCGCATGGAACCGAGCTGATCATTAACCCTGCATTCACCACGCCTAATCTCACGTGGGCGAATGCCAAGTCGAAAGCGGGTGTGCATTCATGACCTACTTCGTTCAAGTACTGCTCGTTGCAGTTCTGTATTATCTGACCGATACGTTCGCCTCGTTCGGCGGCATGGTGTTCGGTCGCTATACCTGCCAGCGTCCGCTGGTGGGCGGCCTCTTGGTCGGCTTGATCTTCGGCGACCTCCAGAAGGGCCTCGAGCTGGGCATCGCCTTCCAGCTCGCGTATATGGGCGCCTTTGCGGTGGGTGGCGCTGTGACGATCGACGTGGGCGTTGCATCCTATCCCATCATGGCGCTCTCCATTATTAACGGTCTCGACACCGGCACCGCACTCGCGCTCGCCGCTCCCGTCTCGGTGCTCACCGCGAACCTCGTGCATGTGATGCGCGCGTTCAACACGTTCTGCACGAGCATCGTGCATAAGGGAATCGAAAACACGAACTACAGCACCATCTTCATGGGTAACGTGGTCCTGCCGCAGCTGTTCCTCGTCGCGAAGAACTTCTTCGTCGTGTTCGTCCTGCTCTATCTGGGCGCCGACGCGGTCGACGGGCTTCTGGCCGTCATCCCCGAGAACGTGCTGCATGCCTTAAGCCTCTTGGGAAACACGCTTCCCGCGGTGGGCATGGCCATGCTCCTCAAGTTCAACATCTCCGGCAACTGGATGTTCATCTTCTTCGTCCTCGGCTTCATGATGCTGTCGGTCATGGGCATGAGCTTCATTGCCATCGGCATCGTTGCCGCTGCGATCGGTTTCTTCTACTACCTCATTGAAAAGAACGGCCAACCCCAGGTCGCAGGTGCCGCTGTGGCCGCCGACGATGACGAGGAGCTGTAACATGAGCGAGAATGCTATCCAGGAAACGACCGCCACGAACGCCGAGCCCCTGTCGCAAAAAGAGCTCAACGCGCTGTTCTGGCGCTATCAACTGCAGTACCTCTACTGCTGCAACCTTGAGAACTGGCACGGCAACTGCTACGCCTACGATATGATCCCCCTGTACAAGAAATACTACGATGCAGAAGGTCAGAAGCAGGGCATGCTCCGCATGATTGACTTCATCAACACCGAGCAGACCACTGCGAGTGTGCTCTGGGGCATTCTTGTGGGCATGGAGGAGCAGAAGGCGCTCGGTGCCGACGTGGACGACGACATGATCCGTACGGTCAAGTCATCCCTCATGGGGCCTCTAGCGGGCATCGGCGACAGCCTCATCCAGGCAACGGTGCTCCCGCTGCTCACCACCATCGCCATCTCGCTTACGGGCACCGGCCCCTACAGCCCGCTCGGCGTCATCGCGTTCATCATCGCGACGCCGATCTTCTGTGGGTCTACGCGCGCTTCCTGTTCAACAAGGGCTATGAGCTCGGCAAGGACGCCATCACCATGCTCATGGGCTCGGCGATCGAGAACATCAAGGTCGCCGTTCAGCTCTTCGGCATCGTGATCATCGGCGCCCTCTCCGCGAGCTATGTGAAGCTCACCACGCCGTTGCAGTTCGCCGCCTCGGCCGATGCCGACCCAGTCGTCTTGCAGTCGGTCATTGACGGCGTGTTCCCCAACGTGTTGAGCCTCCTGCTTGTGGTGGGATGCTGGTACCTCGTCGCCAAGAAGGGCGTTTCGGTCACGAAGATGATTTTCGGTCTCATGGCTGCCGTGCTCGTGCTCGGCCTTGTGGGAATCCTGTAGGATGAGCGATGATGCGCATTTATCATATCGATCCCCTCTACAAGTCGTTTATCTGGGCGGGCAGGAAGCTCATCGACCGCTTCGGGATCGATACCGACCTGCCCACCGTGGGAACCATCTACTGCGCCATCGCGCTGCCCGGCGAGTTGGACAACATCGTTCGCGAGACAGGCGAGCCGCTCTCGACGTTCTACGAGAAACATCGCGAGCTCTTCGCCTGCTCGGACGAGGTCTTTCCCGTCCGCATGACCATCACGTGCAACGAAGGCTTCCAGTCCTACCAGCTGCATCCCGACGACGCCTATGCGTTCGTGCATGAGGGCTGCCGGGGGAAAGTATCGGGCGCGGTGACGCTCGATGACGAGGGTAGGACGGCCACGTGGCTGTTCGGTCACAAGGTTGGCTCGTTGGAGGAGTTCAAAGAGTGCGTGGAGCAGCAGGACTGGGGTCGGCTGTTCGGGACGATCGAGGTGCGAGACGGTGACTACGTCCACACGCCTGCCGGCGTGATCCATGGCGGTAAGGGTGCTGGTGCGATTTCGGCTACGTTCGGGACCAACAGCGATATCACGTATCGGTTCTTCGACGAGGGTCGCAATGATCCCGACCGCCCGCTCGCCTTGGACGATGTCTACGCATGCGTGCATTTTCCCGAGGTTCCGTTCTGTGTCGAGCCCCCGCAGCCTGTCGTGCTACCGGGGATGAAGCTCATCACCTATCACGACGTCGACGGCGAATACGTCGCCCTTCGCTTGCAGGTCGAGGAGAAGGCTTCCTACGAGTATGATTCCTTCCTCTTCATCACTTGCGTGCGCGGGTCGGGGAGTATCGACGGCGTCTCGCTCGGGCTCGGGGAGACCCTTTTGGTGCCGGCGGGCTACGGCGCGTTCGAGCTCGCAGGGCCCATGGACTGCATCGCCATCTCCTATCACGAAAAGGAGGCGTAGGCCATGGAGCCTGAACGGGTCGTGATCGTGGGTGCCGGCCAGACCGGGCGCGGGATGTTCGGCGCCCTCTTCTTCGAAGAAGGGGGTTACCGCATCACCTTTGCGGACACCGACTCGCGGCTCATGGACGGCTTGCGCGAGCAGGGGTACTACACGGTCGAGGAGAAGGATCTGCTCTCGGGCGACGTGAGGCGCGTGCGCGTCTCGGGTTTCGAGTGCGTTGACGTCCACGACCGCGATGCGTACCTCGATGCCCTCGCACGCGCCTCCTACATCGCGACCGCGGTCTTCCCCGAATCGTTCGAGGACGTCGCCTCGGTGCTTGCCGATATGGTGCGCGTTCGTATGGAGCGGGGGATAGACGCGCCGGTGGCTGTCATCTTGGGAGGAAATTTCGTCGGGCTTCGAGCGTATTTCCAGAAGGCGATCGAAGACGCGCTCTCCGATGCGGAGCGTGCCTTCGCCGCCGCGCACATGGCGCTCGCGACCTCGAAGGCGAATCGCAAGGTGGTGAACGCGGGCACGGTCGATGGCGACCGGTTTGCGCTCACCGGCGACAACAAATCGGTGCTGCCCGTCGAGGATCGCCTTCCCTTCGGGGCGGGACATCGGTGTCCGTCGTTTTTCCAGCTCGATTCGAACGTCGAGCTCAGCATGATCGAGAAGATCTGGAGTGAGAATCTCATCCACTGCTCGCTCGGCTTCATGGGGGCGTGCGCGGGGTACGAGACGGTGAACGAGGCGATTGAGGACGAGCGCATCGGCTCCCTGGCGCTCTATGCGTGGCACGAGGGCCGGCGCGCGCTCGACTCCGCCTATGGCATCCCCATCCCCGATGAAGCGGCCATCAAGGTCATGATGGAGAAGTTCGATACCCCGTTCTTCCACGACCGCATCGCGCGGATCGTGCGCCAGCCCAAGCGCAAGCTCAAGAAGGGCGATCGGTTCCTGGGGCCGGCGATCCTGTGCATCAAGGAGGGAATCGTTCCCTACTTCATCGTACGCGCTGCCGCCCACGGCTTCTGCTACACAGACGAGCAGGAACCGGAGTCCGTCGAGATCGCGCGCCTGATCGAGAACGAGGGGGTCGATGAGGCCGTCCGCATCGTGTGTGACCTCGACCTTTCGGTTGTAGAAGAGCGGATCGCGCACGAGATGCTCGTCGACGCGGTTCGCGAGGTCGCATGCCCTAGGTGGATGCCTCCTGCGCTGCGCTAGCTCACGGCAGGCCGCTTTACATCTTGGCGTATCACGGGCACCCCGGCAGCATGGCTTCGGGGCGCCCGTTGCCTAGTTATTGCGTGGTTATCCAGCATGCGACGTCGCTTTGTGCCGGTTGCTTCGGATATAGTGGAGCGTGGCTCAACGATTTTTTGCTGCGAGGATGAACGATGTTTTCCACCAAAGTCAACAGCCTGTATACCAAGCTCACCATGACCGAGAAGAAGATTGCCGACTACCTCATTATCAACGGCGGCGATGTAGATGGCGTGACCTCGTATGAGCTGGCTGAACGGTTGGGCATCGGGCAGGCGACAGTCGTTCGGTTCTCCAAGAAGCTCGGATACCGCATGTTCGGCGAGATGATCGACGATGCGAAGAACTCCGTGGGGGAGTCTTCCACCGAGATCCAGGAGAGCGATACGGCGTCCGACATTTTGGAGAAGCTCGGTCAGCGCACCTGCGACATCATCCAGAGCATCCGTCAGAGCAACGATGCCGAGTGCTTCGTGCGCGCGGCGAAGCTGATTGACGGCGCCAAGAACATCGTCTGCTACGGCTACACCACAAGCAACCTCTTCGCGAGCTATCTTTCAGAGCTGCTCATCGAGATCGGCAAGGGCGCGCTGTGCGAAGACAACTCCATCCTCACCAAGCGGCGCGTGTTCCAGCTCGATCCGCAGCGCGACGTGGTGGTCATCGTATCGAAGTCGGGCGAGAAATCTGAGCCGGTCGGCATCGCGGAGTATGCACGCAGCAGGGGAGTCCCCGTCATCGCAATCTCCAACGCAGGCAAGAACCCGCTGGTAGAGGCTTCAGACGTGCACCTCAAGGTACTCGAGATCAGCGACCGATCGTCGCCCGCGGCCTCGATGGGAACGGATGCGGGGCTCGTTTACGTTGTCGAGACGCTCGCCGCCTGCGTGTTCCAATGCAACCAGAAGCTCTACCGCAGGCAGTACGGCAACAACATCGTCGCAGCATTCTCCGAGCGCAAGTAGTCCACGGGCCGGCGGTTTCGATTCCGGCTCCGCCGGCGCGGAACGCGTTCTCCTCGCTCTGCTTACCTTGCCTTTACGCAACCTGATAATTCCGATGGGAAAATGGGGCAGTGTAAGACAGATGCGAGGAGGCTCGATATGAGCGTTGACCATGCCAGCTGGAGCTTGCCGTTCGACAAAACGCTTGCCACGAATATGTTCCGCGCCGAGAGCGACCGGTACAACAGGAAGGTGGGCATCGTCTCGACCATTCTGCTCGGCGGACTCGCTATCGCATATATCTGCGCACTTGTGTGGTCTGCCAAAACGGGCACCTCGCTCGACGTATCGGGCAATCCGTATCTGTACGCAGTCGTGCTCGTGGGTGTCGCCGTGCTCGCCGTGTTCGTGGCGGTGCGCCCGGGAAGCGCGACGGCGTTCCGCAACCGCGTGGCGATTCGCCAGCTCACCAAGCAATACGGCGGACGAGGTTTCGTCGTAGAGACCGAGGAGGCGGGGCTGCGATGCCGCATCGGAGACGATGAGCTTTCCGTTCCGTATGCTGCGATAACAAGATCCGCCATCGTGGATGGGGTGACCTGGCTCACCACGGCAGACGACCGCGATTCCTCGGTGCTCTACAACTTCATGGGAATCAACTGGGCGCTGCGCGAGACGGGCTCCCTTTCGATTCCCGTCCCCAATGAGGTGCTGGCACAGCACCGGTCGCTCGTCGCCGATGTGCTCGCGGTGGGGAAAGACCAGCGCGCAGGCCTCAAGCAAGGTAGCGCCGCCACGATGAAGCTGCTATCCGAATTCATCGGCGAGGAAGCGGAAGCATGACGGAGGCGATACTCGGGCTTCTCGGTCTGGCGGCCGTGTATGTAGCGTTTTTTCTGGGTCCAATGATTGCCGTGTACGGGGCGCGGCGCGCGCTCGCGCTCGAGCGGGGGATGATTCGCACACTGATACTGGCCTTTGTTGCCGCCTCATTCGTCCTGGCGATGTGCGGCGCCTTCTCGGCGCTCATGTTCTGGCTCGACGCGACGTGGCCGCTCGTGTTCGCGAGCATCGTCGCCGGAATCGCTTCCTATGCGATCGCGGTCGTGGCGCGGCGGTTGTGAGGTCGAGACCGAAGGTTTGACGGCGGTGACAGTGGCTGTCTTGGCGAGCGTTGCTCGATTATGGGATTTCTCGCAAGGCTCGCATGAATGCGGTGTAGGGAGATGGCGCGGCAGGCGCTCAGATGGCACAATGGTGCGTCGGATAACCTGACGTAAACGCGAGGGGGACGTGCTATGGCAGACGCAGAGGAGCTGTATTCGCTCGACGGAACTATCAGAGGCGCCGCGCCTGGCGGCATCGAAGAGGTCGAGGGTCGCATCGAGCGGCGCATTGCCTATTTCGAGCAACATGCGCCGATCCCGGTCGAGGTTCCTGCGACACCCGGCCCTGCTGGCCATGAGACGTTCGGCTGGATCGATTTCGGTCACCTGCCCAACACGCGCGATCTGGGCGGTCTCGTGGGCGCGGACGGGCGCACCGTCAAACGCGGCCTCTTGCTGCGCTCCGGCGCGCTTGGCTTCGGCAGCGACGAGGACCTCAGCCGCTTGCGCGACGAATACCATCTGAACCTCGTCGTCGACCTGCGCAACGTCGAGGAGCTTATCGAGATTCCCGATCCCATGGACGCCTTTCCCGGGGCACGCTACGTGCACGCCGATATCCTTGCTCGCAGCGTCGAGGGCATCACGCAGGAGAAGGCGACGCGCGACAAGGTCATGCGCGAGCGCCGCGAGTTCGAGCGCGCTATGCGTGAAGACCAGGGCGACGGCATGGAGGTCATGTATCGCTACCTGCTGTTGAGCGAATCGGGCATGCTGGGCTACGGACGGCTCTTCCGCGAGATCCTCGAGCTCGACCATGGCGCGGCGCTCTGGCACTGCTCGGTCGGACGCGACCGCTGCGGCATCGCGTCGGTACTCGTGGAGACGGCGCTCGGCGTTTCCTGGGAAGATATCGAGTCCGATTACCTCGCGACGAACATTTTCGCGAGCGATGAGCAGTCGTTCTCGTACCCGGCCGTCATGCGCGCGCTCTACGCCGCCCGCGATGGTGTGGTGGAGCAGTACGGCAGCCTCATGGGCTACATCAACGCTGCGCTCGGGATCACCCCTACCGAGGTCGAGGAGCTGCGCGCTCGGTATCTGGCGTAGGGTCATTGCCGCCGTTCCGTTTCCGCCTCCTTTTGTTGAGTTGTCCTCTACCTCACTGCGTCGACATATTTCGACACTTTTTTGCTTTGGAAGCGGAAAAGTGTCGAAATATGTCGACGCAGTGCATGTGTGCTCGCAGGGCGAACGGCTGAGTAACGGTGAGGGGAACGGTCGGCCGTAGTCAGGCGCGCAGAAAGACGAGCCTCGAGGCACGCCCGCCGTGTTCGGAAAGCTCCGGCGCTAAGCGATAGCCCACGTTGAAGGCAGTGAGTTCGGCAGCGTCTGCGCAGCTGCGCTCTGCCATCCAGCGCACCATGGAGCCGCGTGCGATCTTCGATGCCGTCGCCCGCTGCACGGCCTTGCCGTCGCGGAGCTCCTCGCCAAAGATGCAGGTAATGATCTGCGTGTCCGAGCTCAAGTGTGGCAGCACGGCCTTGGCGTACTCGACGCTCGCGAGGTTCACCACCGTCTGCCCGCCATTGGGGACGGGGGTTATTGGCTGGTGCGCGGTGATCGTCCGCGCGATGCGGTCGCCCCAAAACGCATAGAGGTCGCGCGCTCCGTCGACGGCGAGGCGCGCGCCCATCTCCAAGCGATAGGGCTCGACGGCGTCGAACGGCCGCACGCACCCATAGAAGCCGGACACAATCCACAGATGCTCTTGCAGCCAGGTGAGTGCGTCGAGGTCGAGCACCTCGGGAGCAAGGCTGCGGTACTGGATGCCCACGTAGGAGAAGACGGCAGGGGAGACGAGCGTCGCGATGGCAGGGTCGTCGAGGACTGCCTCATCGCGCACGGCCTCGAAGCGGTCGAGCAGCTCCATGTTTTGGGCAAGCAGGGCGTCGTTCACGTTCCAAAGCCTGCGGAGCCCTTCCGCGCCTTCGTTTCGCTCGATGCGACGGAGCTCGTGGAAGAGTTGCTCCGTTTGCTCGGGAAACGGCGGGATACCGCGCGGTGCGAACGAATCGCGCGCGACGCGCATCTGCTTGGCGGGGGAGATGATGACCTGGAGCATGGCGTTCTTTCGATGAGTCGATAGGTCGAATCAGGGGGGGCATGGCGTTGCTAGACCTGAGTCCGATTGTCTCATAGTGAGTCACATGAATCAGCCAAAAGGGACAGGCGCATGTTGAATGACTCAAAACAACCCCGTCCCCAAATGAGTCAAATGAGTCAAATGACTCAAAACGACCCCGTCCCCAAATGAGTCACCGTGGGGCGTAGTGGAACAGTTTCCATAGCATCGACCGTTCGCCGAATGGTGAACGGTGAACGGTGATACGTCTGCCGTGAACGGTATTTTTGGAAACGTTTCATTCCAAAGTTTTACAAGCGTGCAATAATGCAAGTGGAAGAGATTGGAAACGTTTCCAATTTCAGATGACAACGTGAGGAGGAAGTCATCATGCTTAATCGTCGTCAGTTCATCACGGCCGGTCTCGGTGCCACGGCAAGCGTCGCTGCGTTGGCTGGTTGCTCGGGTGGCGGCACCTCTGCGGGCGGCTCCGGCAGCGCTCCCGCGGGCGGCACGGGCAAGGTTTACTACCTGAACTTCAAGCCCGAGCAGGATCCCCAGTGGCAGGAGCTCGCCAAGGTCTACACCGAGGAGACGGGCGTCGAGGTAACCGTCAGCACCGCCGCTTCCGGTCAGTACGAGACCACCCTCAAGTCCGAGATGGCCAAGACCGACGCGCCGACCCTCTTCCAGGTGAACGGCCCTGTGGGTCTCGCCAACTGGGTCGACTACTGCTACGACCTCGATGGCACGGACGTCATGAGCACCCTCACCAACGACGCCTACGCGCTTAAGGGCGAGGACGACAAGACGAAGGGCGTCGCCTACGTCATCGAGTCTTACGGCATCATCTACAACAAGGATCTGCTCGAGCAGTCCGGCCACACCGCGGACGAGATCACCAACTTCGAGGGTCTGAAGGCCGTCGTCGAGGACATCACTGCCCGCAAGGACGAGCTCGGCTTCTCCGCCTTCACCTCCGCCGGTATGGACTCCAGCTCCGACTGGCGCTTCAAGACCCACCTGGCGAACCTGCCCATCTATTATGAGTACAAGGAGAGGGGTATCGACTCCACGGATGCTATCGAGGGCCTCTATCTCGATAACTACCGCCAGATCTGGGATCTCTACATCAACAACGCGACGTGCGAGCCGACCCTGCTCTCCACGAAGACCGCCGACGACGCCACCGCCGAGTTCACGACCGGCCAGGCCGTCTTCTATCAGAACGGCACCTGGGAGTATGCGAACGTCGTCGCCGAGGGCAGCGTCGTGAATGACGACAACCTCGGCCTCCTGCCGATCTACATCGGCGTCGAGGGCGAAGAGGACCAGGGCATCTGCACGGGCTCCGAGAACTACTGGTGCGTGAACAAGAACGCCTCTGAGGACGACATCAAGGCGACGCTCGACTTCATCAACTGGTGCGTGACCTCCGAGACTGGCACGACCGCCATGTGCGGCTCCGAGGGCGCCATGCCTTCCGGTGAGGCCGGCATGGGCTTCGTGATTCCGTTCGAGGGCAACCAGCCGTCCAACAACGTCCTGAACAAGCTCGCGGACGAGATTAACGCCGAGAAGACCCCGGTCTCCTGGAACTTCTCCACCATGCCTTCCGAGGAGTGGAAGAACGGCGTCGGCTCCGCGCTCACCACGTACGCGGCCGATCAGACCGATGGCAACTGGGACGGCGTCGTGACCGCGTTCGTCGATGGTTGGGCGACCGAGGCCGCCGCTTCCAAGGCGTAAGCATCCCGCAGCTCGACGAGGGCTCGCCCCGTCGGATCTGTTGAACCCCTAAGGTCGGCGGGCGGGTTTCCAACCCGTCCGCCGTCGTTTTTTGCAAGGGAGGTTAGCTATGGAGAAAACCATCCGCAAGTACTGGCCAGTCTTTCTGGTGCCCACACTCGCGGCGTTCGTCATCGGCTTCATTGTGCCGTTCATCATGGGCGTGTGGCTGTCGTTCTGCGACTTCACCACCGTGGTCGATGCCGAATTCAACGGCATCACGAACTATGTGCGCGCCCTTCAGGACACCGTCTTCCAGCATGCGTTCTGGTTCACGGCGCTCTTCGCGGTCGTATCGCTTCTGGTGATCAACGTCATCGCCTTCGCGCTCGCACTTGCGCTCACGCAGAAGATGCGCGGCACCAACCTCTTCCGCACCATCTTCTTCATGCCGAACCTCATCGGCGGCATCGTGCTCGGCTATATCTGGCAGCTCATCTTCAACGGCATCCTCGCCCAGTACAGCCAGGCGATTAACCTGAACGAATGGTACGGCTTCGCCGGTCTCGTCATCCTCGTGGCATGGCAGCAGATCGGCTACATGATGATCATCTACATCGCCGGGCTCCAGTCCATCCCCACCGATGTCCTCGAGGCCGCCGAGGTCGACGGCGCAGGCCCCTGGCAGCGCTTGAAGAGCGTCATCATCCCCATGATGATGCCCTCGATCACCATCTGCACGTTCCTCTCGATCACCAACGGCTTCAAGCTCTTCGACCAGAACCTCTCGCTCACCGCGGGCGAGCCGTCGAAGATGTCCGAGCTTTTGGCGCTCAACATCTATAACACGTTCTACGGCCGCGTGGGCTGGGAGGGTGTCGGCCAGGCGAAGGCGGTCATCTTCTGTCTCGTCGTCGTGGCGATCGGCCTTATCCAGCTGCGCGTGACGCGCTCGAGGGAGGTGCAGGCATAAATGAAGCAGAAGAAGCTTTTGAGCACCATCGGGACCGTGTTCTTCACCATCCTGTGCTTCACCTGGGTGCTGCCTGTGCTCATCGTGCTCATGGACTCGTTCAAGAGCCGTACGTTCATCAGCCTGCAGCCGTTTAACTTCCCCACGGAGCTGACGTTCGTGGGGCTCGAGAACTACATGCAGGCCATCGATTACTACGGATTCCTCGACGCCGTGGGCTGGACGGTCTTCATCACCGTGGGCTCCGTCCTCGTGATCCTCATCTGCTGCTCGATGTGCGCATGGTTCATCACGCGCGTGGCGAACCGCTTCACGAAGGGCGTGTACCTTCTGTGCGTGCTCTCCATGGTCGTGCCGTTCCAGATGGTCATGTTCACGCTCTCGCTCGTGGCTGACCGTCTGGGTCTCTCCACGCCTTGGGGCATCATCATCGTGTACCTGGGCTTCGGCGCGGGGCTCGCGGTCTTCATGTTCTGCGGCTTCGTGAAGTCCATCCCCATCGAGATCGAGGAGGCGGCGCTCATCGACGGGTGCTCTCCCATCCGCACGTTCTTCAACGTGGTGCTGCCCATCATGAAGCCCACCTACATCTCGGTGGCGATTCTGCAGGCCATGTGGATCTGGAACGACTTCCTGCTGCCGTACCTCGTGCTCGATACCACCGAGTACAAGACGATCTCTATCGTGATTCAGTTCATGAAGGGATCGTACGGCCGCGTGGACATGGGCGCCATCATGGCAGCGCTCATCATGGCGGTCATCCCGGTCGTCATCTTCTACCTGCTGTGCCAGAAGCACATCATCAAGGGTGTCGCTGCCGGCGCGGTGAAGGGCTAGGTTACCGGGCGAGCGGTTAAGGCGAGGCGCATCATGGACATCCGCGACATAGCACGGCTTTCGGGCTATAGCCTGGGGACGGTCTCGCGCGTGCTCAACGGTCATCCCAATGTGAGCGAGCGCGCGCGGGAGCGGGTGCTTTCGGTTGTCGAAGAGGTCGGCTACGAGCCCAACTCGAACGCGCGTTACCTCAAGATGCAGTCGCACCTGTCGATCGCCGTCTTCGTGAAGGGCTCGCGGAACATGCTCTTCGCCGACATCCTCGAGCGGGTGCAGGCGCTTTTGCGCGAGGCGGAAGAGCAGCCGGACGTGGTGTACCTTGGCGAAGACGATAACGAGGTCGAGGCCGCGCTTCGCTACGAGCGCCTGCGGCACCCCAAGGGCATCGTGTTTTTGGGCGGCGACCCGGCCTACTTCAAGGCGGCGTTCAGCCATATCAGCGTGCCGGCGGTGCTCGTCACGAACACGGCGGCGGGGCTTGGCTTCAAGAACCTGTCGAGTGTGTCGACGAACGACGTCGCTGCCGCGCGCGAGCTCATGGAGTACCTGTACGGCGCCGGGCACCGCAGGATCGGCATCATCGGCGGCGAGCGGTCGCTCTCCCAGGTGGGCGGCAGGCGCCTGCATGGTGCCGAGGAGGCGCTGCGTGCGCACGGGATCGAGTTCGATTACGAGCGAGATTTCGAGCCGTGCCACTTCTCCATGGAGGAGGGCTACGACGCAGCGGTGCGCCTCATCATGCGTGCACCGGATCTCACCGCCGTCTTCGCCCTTGGCGATGCCATCGCGATTGGGGCTATGCGCGCGGTGTTCGACATGGGGATGCGCATCCCCGAGGACATCTCCATCGCGGGTTTCGACGGTCTTGCCGCAGGGCAGTTTAGCGTGCCGCGTCTCACGACGATCAGGCAGGACACACGCCTGCTGGCATCGCGGAGCGTCGAGGCGCTCCTCGCGGCGCTCGCCGGTGAGGAACAGCCCGTGCGGGAGATGGTCTCGCATCAGCTGCTCAATCGCGAGAGCGTGCGAGCGGTCGAACAAGAACCTTGCCGAGTCGCATAAGCGCGGCGGCGTCTTCGTCGCGGCGCGTGACCGGTGGGTAGAGAGCGGAAACCCGGTGTCGCTGGGGGTTCCGCATTGAGAGGAGGAGAAGCATGAGAAGCGCCGGCATCTTGATGCCTGTTACCGCGCTGCCCTCGCCTTGGGGCGTAGGCACACTCGGTGCCGGGGCGCGCTCCTTCATAGATTTTCTGGTCGCATCCGGGCAATCGATCTGGCAGCTGCTGCCGATCTGCCCCACGAGCTACGGCGATTCACCATACCAGTCGTGCTCGTCGTTCGCAGGCAATCCCTATCTCATCGATCTCGATGACTTGTGTGACGAGGGATTGCTCGAGCCCGATGAGTACCAGACGATCGCGTGGGGGAGCGACCCTGCGTGCGTCGATTATGGCCTGCTGTACGAGCGGCGCTTCGGTGTGCTCCGCCATGCCGTGCGTCGTCTGCTCGATGCGCGCCGCGACGAGTTCGAAGAGTTCTGCGCGCGCGAGCACGCATGGCTCGAGGACTACGCGCTCTTCATGGCCATCAAGGGCGCGTGCGGCGGCGAGGCGCTCGGCGCATGGGACGAGCCGCTGCGTTTGCGCGACCCCGAGGCGCTCGCCGCGGCATCGGCTGAGCTCACGGACGAGGTACTCTTCTGGAAGGGCGTGCAGTGCTTGTTCTTCGGTCAGTGGGAGCGTCTGCGTGCCTATGCGCACGAGCAAGGCATCCGTCTCATGGGCGACATGCCCATCTACGTGGCCGAGGACAGCGCCGACCTATGGGCGCACCCCGACCAGTTCCAGCTCGACGACGATCTGCGCCCCATCGAGGTGGCCGGCTGCCCGCCCGACGGCTTCTCTGCCACGGGACAGCTCTGGGGAAACCCGCTCTTCGCGTGGGACGAGATGGCCGAGGACGGCTTCAGCTGGTGGATCGAGCGGATCCGCTTCCAGCTCGGTCTATACGATATCCTGCGCATCGATCATTTCCGCGGCTTCGACTCTTACTTCGCGATTCCTGCAGGCGCCGACACGGCGGCGGGCGGGCGCTGGCGTGAGGGGCCGGGCACGGCGTTCTTCGATGCGCTCGAGCGCGAACTCGGGCAGTGTCCCATCGTGGCCGAGGATCTGGGGTTCCTTACGCCCTCGGTGTACGAGCTCCTGGAGTACACGGGCTGCCCCGGCATGAAGGTGCTGCAGTTCGCCTTCGATAGTCGTGACGGCGGCGGCAGGGTATCCCAGCCGCACAACTTCGTTAAGAACTGCGTTGCCTATGTGGGCACGCACGACAACGACACGGCGCTCGGCTGGCTCGAGACGGCCGATCCCGGCGACGTCGAGCTCGCCCGTGCCTACCTGCACCTCGATGAACGTGAGGGCGAGGGCTGGGGCATGATGCGCGCCATTTGGTCGAGCGTGGCCGACACGGCGATCGTCATGATGCAGGATCTGCTCGAGCTGGGGAGTGAGGCGCGCATCAACACGCCTTCGACCCTTGGCGGCAATTGGTGCTGGCGCGCGCTGCCAGGCTTTGCGAGCGAAGAGCTCGCGAGCCGTTTGCATCGCCAGATGGAACTCTACGAGCGGTTGCCCGAGCGGGGCTAGGCGCTCATGCAAGCACGGCGCGGTGCTCCCCGGAGTTGCTGCGCAGAGACGAATGGTCTTTGAGGAGGAAGAGATCATGGCCGAGGTGAATCTGAAGCATATCGAGAAGGTGTATCCGCACGCGGGCGGCAAGAAGCCCGCACCCAAGAAGCACGATGGCGAGAAGAAAGGGCCGAACCTCAAGGTGACGGACGAGGGCGTCGTCGCCGTCGAGGATTTCAACCTCGATATCGCCGATCACGAGTTCGTCGTGCTCGTGGGTCCTTCGGGCTGCGGCAAGTCGACGACGCTGCGCATGGTGGCCGGCCTTGAAGAGATCACCCGCGGCGAGCTTTACATCGACGGCAAACTCATGAACGACGTGGCTCCCAAGGATCGCGACATCGCCATGGTCTTTCAGAGCTACGCGCTGTACCCGCACATGACGGTGCGCGACAACATGGCATTCCCGCTGAAGCTCCGCAAGGTGGGCAAGGAGGAGCGCTATAAGAAGGTCGAGGAGGCAGCGCAGATCCTCGGTATCACGCAGTACCTCGACCGCAAGCCCAAGGAGCTTTCCGGCGGCCAGCGTCAGCGCGTGGCGATCGGCCGCGCCATCGTACGCGAGCCCAAGGTGCTGCTCATGGACGAGCCGCTCTCGAACCTCGACGCGAAGCTTCGCAACCAGATGCGCGCCGAGATTATCAAGCTGCGCGATCGCATCGACACCACGTTCATGTACGTTACGCACGATCAGACCGAGGCCATGACGCTCGGCGACCGCATCGTCGTCATGAAGGATGGCATGGTCCAGCAGATCGGCACGCCGCAAGAGGTTTACAACCACCCCAGCAACCTCTTCGTGGCTGGGTTCATCGGCACGCCGCAGATGAACTTTTACGATGCCGAGCTCGTGCGCGAGGGCGACGCCTACACCGTGCGTATCGGCGATGCGATCATCACGCCGTCGTCCGAGAAGCAGGCCGCGCTCGTCGCGAAGGGCGTGGGCTCGCAGTCCATCACGCTCGGCGTGCGTCCCGAGGACATCTCGCTCACCGACGAGGCCGAGAACGTGCTTACCGGCACCGTCGACGTGACCGAGATGATGGGTAGCTCAATCAACCTGCACGTGAGCGTGTACGGCCACGATAGCATCATCGTCGCGCAGACGACGAGCCTCGAGGGCAAGCCGCTCGTGCTGAGCCCCGGCGAGCAGATCTCGTTCTCCTTCGGCGGCGGCGCGCTGCACTTCTTCAGCAAGGAGACCGACGAGAACCTGGAGTAGGCTGGGTAACATTACCCTAGGGGTTTTTAACACGGTGCGCCGTGCCGGGCTGGTGACTGCGCGCGTGTGTTGAACATAGGTGTTCCGGGCGTTCGTCCACCGAGCGCCCGTTCCTTCCTCCGTGCTGGGAGGCTCCGTTCGCGGTGATGGCCGTGGGCGGAGCCTCCCGTCGCTTATGTGCCGCCATGTCCCACAATGCACCTGTCCCTTTTTGGGACATCCACGCTGATGTCCTAAAAGGGGACAGGTGCATTTTGGGACATGTCAGCGAAGCGTCAGCGCGTGTAGCGTTCGAGGCACATGAGGATGAAGTCGCGCATCTCGTCGCGGAACGGCGGGACGTGGCGCGGGCGTCCGATGCGCTCGAGCGCCTCAGCGATGAGCGGGTTGTGCCAGCAGCCGCTCACATATCCCACCGCATGATAGTAGATGGCGAGGATAAGCGGGTCGACATTTTTGGGCTCGATATCGATGATGTGGGGGAGTCGTTCCGTCATGGCGTCGACGAAGCTGTAGTAGCCCTTTTTGAATTCTGCAAGTCGCTCGACAGTCACGTTCGTCTCGATGATGGTGGAGAGCAGGTCGCCCAGGCGGAAATACTCCTGGTGCGCGTTGGCGATGCCCGCCCAGACCTCCGCGAGCACATCCGCGCTATAGCCGCAGTCCTCAGGAAGCGCGGCGAGGAGCGCCTGGAAGTAGGCGGTGTAGTCGTCGCCGGTGAGTAAAAGGAAGATTTCTTCCTTGGTGGTCACATATTTGTAGAGGTTGGCGCGCGACCAGCCGAGCTCTTCGGCGATGGTGGTGAGCGTGATCTCGTGATAGGGACGCGTTGCGAACTGGCGTCGTGCCGCCTCTTTGATCTCGTTGATGCGCATCGCTTTCTGCTCGTCGCTGCGCGCGCGGATGAACTCTTGCATGCTTGCCTCCAGGTACCTCACCTTGCACTATAGCATATGTGACGCATCGATGGTCAAAATGCAATATAGATAACGAGAAGAAAATTAAATACTTTACAAGTAACGCTACGTAGCTTATATTGATGCTCGACAAGTAACGCCGCGTCACTTGCAAAATGATAATTTCAGTACCAGCTACTGGAATTATCATTTGCGGAAGGGAAGACATCATGCTCGGTAACTTCACCTATCACAACCCCACCAAGCTCATCTTTGGCAAAGACGCCATGAACGCCCTCGCAACGGAGCTCGCAGCGTACGGTCCCACCGTCCAGCTCGTCTACGGCGGCGGCTCCATCAAGCGAAACGGCATCTACGACCAAGTGATTGCTGCGCTTGAGGCGGCGGGCAAGACCGTCGTCGAGGACGCGGGTGTCATGCCCAACCCCACGGTCAAGAAGCTCCACGAGGGCGTGGCCATCGCGCGCGAGAACCACGTCGACCTCATCCTCGCGGTAGGCGGCGGCTCCTGCGTCGACTACGCCAAGGCGGTGGCCGTCTCCACAAACCTGCCTGCGGACGTTGACCCCTGGCAGAAGTACTGGGTGGACTTCGACGAGCCGGCGGCCGACCTCGATGTCATCCCTGTGGGCTCGGTTCTCACGATGGTCGGTACGGGCTCGGAGATGAACTGCGGATCGGTTATCACCAACCACGAGGCCAGGATGAAGGTCGGTCACGTCTTCGCCGACGCGCGCGTGTTCCCGCGCTTTGCCGTGCTGAACCCCGAGTTCACCTACTCGCTTCCCAGGTACCAGATGGTCGCCGGCATCTTCGACATCATGAACCACATCACCGAGCAGTACTTCTCGGGCACGGACGACAACACGTCCGACTACCTCTCCGAGGGCCTCATGCGGTCGCTGGTCACCGCCAGCCGCGCCGCCGTGGCCAACCCGGAGGATTATGAGGCCCGCTCCAACATCATGTGGTGCGCCACCTGGGCGCTCAACACGCTCGTGGCCTGCGGCAAGTCCACGGACTGGGAGGTCCATATGCTCGGCCAGGCCGTCGGCGCCCACACCGACGCCACGCACGGCATGACGCT
>CAJLVH010000017.1 GCA_905210055.1 uncultured Enorma sp.
CAGCCAATAACCCCCGTCCCCAATGGCAGGGCAGGACTGGCATTTCCAGGACATGGAGCGGCGCCGGAGAACGCATGCGACCCCTTAACGACATTTGCCGCGCCCCCTGCTTTACCAAATCATGACCGCCGCTAGCCGCGCCCCCTGCTTTACCAAATCATGACCGCCGCTAGCCGCGCCCTGGCGTACTATTACAAGATGCGCTTGTGCGCAGAGCCAAGGGGGGTCAGGATGAAATACACCAAGCAGGAATGCAACTGGGTCATGTACGACGTGGGCAACTCCGCGCTCGTGCTGTTCAACACGTCGGTCGTGCCCATTTACTTCGACGCCATCAACACGGCGGCGAATTCCGCGGAGCTCGTCACCGCGTGGGCGAATGCGCAGACCATCGCCTCGCTCGTCGTAGCACTCCTCATGCCCATCCTGGGTTCGCTTGCAGACTTCGCCGGGAACAAGATTAAGTTCTTCCTGGGCTTCTTCTTCACGGGGCTTGTGCTCTGTTTTGCCCAGGCCATCCCCATGGGCGCGATGCCGTTTCTCGTGGTGTATGTCATCTGCACCATCGGCCTCAACTCGTCCATGACGTTCTACGACGCTATGCTGCCGGATATCACCACCGACGAGCGCATGGATACCGTGTCGAGCTCCGGTTACGCGTGGGGCTACATCGGTTCATGCGTGCCGTTCATCGTGTGCATTGCGCTCATTCTGGGCGGCCCTGCGGCGCTTAACCTCGACATGCTGCTGTGCGTACGTGTGTCGTTCATCATCACCGGCATCTGGTGGCTTGCCTTCACGCTGCCGCTCGTGCGCACCTACAAGCAGCGCTATTCGAAGGAGCTCGCTCCCGGCGAGACGTTTGGGAGCGAGGTCATGAGGACCTTCCGCGGCCTGGGCGTCACCATGCGCCGCATCGCCCAGGACAAGGCGATCCTCATCTACATGATCGCGTTCTTCTTCTACATCGACGGCGTGCACACGGTTATCTCTATGGCCACGACGTACGGCACGTCGCTTGGCATCGACTCGACGCAGCTCATCTTGGCGCTGCTCGTCACGCAGTTCGTGGCCTTCCCCTCGGCCATCGCCTATGGCAAGCTCTCGGGGAAGTACGGGACGCTTCGCATGATCATCATCGCTGTGGTGGCGTACGTGGCGATCGTACTCTTCGCGGCCTTCTTCCTGAAGACCGCCGTCGAGTTCTGGATCCTCGCGGTGGCGGTCGGCCTGTTCCAGGGCGGTATTCAGGCGCTTTCGCGCAGCTATTTCGGCAAGCTCATTCCCAAGGAGCGCTCGAACGAATATTACGGCTTCTTCGATATCTTCGGCCGCTATGCATCTGTTATGGGAACTCTGCTAGTATCTGTCGTGACATCGCTCACGGGGGATGCTTCTTTAGGAGTGCTTTCCATCGGGATCCTGCTCATCGTGGGCCTTGTTATGCTCATCAGGCTTTCCCGCATCAAGGGCATGGCATAGGAACCGGGCGCGACGGTTTCAGACGCTGTGATGTGACGGACCGACCCCCGCGCCCGACCAGGCTGTCTCGATGAGCATGAAGTAAAGCCCTCCAACTAGAAGGTGTATGCTCATGAAATCGAATGAAATCGCCCAGGTAGGTGTCATCGCCGCGGTGTATGCGGCGTGCACCCTCATCGCTCTGCTCTTTTTGGGGAGCCTCGCTTGGGGGCCGGTGCAATTCCGTGTCTCCGAGGCTCTCTGCGTGCTCGCGCTCTTCACGCCTGCCGCCGTGCCCGGTCTCACACTCGGGTGCGCCATCGCCAACATCGCCAACATTGCGTTCTCGGGTACGGGGATGCTCGGTCTCCTCGACGTCGTCTTCGGTTCGCTTGCAACCTGTGCAGGGGCGGCGTTTACGTGGAAGATGCGGGAGCGCCCTGCGGTCGCGCTTGCGGGCCCTGTCATTGCCAACGCGCTCATCGTGCCCGCCTACCTGCCCATTCTGCTCCAGGCGACCGGATTTTACACCATCCCGTTCACCTCGATATCGCTCGACGGGGCATGGCCGTTCATGTATCTCTTCGGGCTTGTCGCGACGGGTGTCGGCGAAGCGGTTATCATGTATGTACTGGGGTACCCATTAGGCAAGTCACTTGCCCGCACGCCGTACTTCAAGGCTTCGTCGCCCTTCGCGCACGCGCGGGAATCCGTGCGATAGCACGGCGACGAGCCGTCCCGCAACGGGGCACGCGTGCGGCGGCCAGTGGCTCGTGAGCAGCAAGGGACGTGGTAACGTGGGATCGGTCATCGTGATTCCTACGTATTGGGCAGATAATCGCGCCGAGCCGCACGCGCCCGGCGCGTATGACCACTCGACCCCGCTCAACGACCCCGCTCCGGACCTCGCCCGCTGCCTCGCCTCGCTCGAGCAGGTGCGCGATGTCGCGCCCATCGCCCTGCTCGTCGTGTGCCCAATCTCTGCGACCACCGAGGTCTCGCGACGCGTGAGCGCCATCGCCTCCGAACACCCCGCGCTCGATATCGCGGTTGTCACGAACACGCAGGCGGCGCGCGTCATGGAGTGCGTCGAAGAGCTCGCTCCGGGCAACACGGGAGAGTGCGTATCGCTTCGCGGCTACGGCGCCATACGCAACATGGGGCTCGCCATCGCCGCGATCTTCGGTGCCGACCAGGTGATATTTCTCGATGATGACGAAGTCGTGATGGGTAGCGACTTCATGACGCGCGCTCGGTATGCGCTTGGTCAGCAGAACCGCCAGGGATTGCCTATCCTGGCGAAGAGCGGCTACTTCTTTAACAAGAGCGGGTCGCCGCTCGCAAGCGATGCGAAGGCCGGCATCACCACGCGCTGGTGGACGAAGCGCGCCGAGTTCAACGCATGGATGCGCACGCGTCTGGCTGGGCCTCGCATATCGCGGTCGAATTATCTGTGCGGCGGCTGCTTCGCCCTGCACGCCCGCGCGTACATGCGCGTCTCGTTCGATCCGTTCATCACGCGCGGCGAGGACCTCGACTATCTCTTCAACCTGCGCCTCCATGGGCTCGATGTGTGGTTCGACAATGCATGGGCAGTGCGCCATCTCCCACCGGCATCCACGCAGCACGCGCCGCGCTTCATGCAGGATGTGTATCGCTGGTATTACGAGCGTGCGAAGCTCGCCTTTGCCAACCGACGCAACGACCTCACCTCGGTGACGGCGGCGTCCCTCATGCCCTATCCCGGTCCTTGGATCTCGCCGGAGATCGAAGACCGCGTGGGCAAGACCGCGCTCGTGCGCGCTATCTTCACGCGGGAGCATCGGGCGTATTGGCGCATCTGGCGGCACGGCCGCGCGCGAGCGAAGCGCTATGCCGAGGAGCATCACGATATGTACCTGCGATTCCAAAGCTTCTGGCCTACTATCATGGACGGCCTGTGGCGCGATGAGCGCCTCGCGGAGATGCTCAAGGAGGCGAGATGAGCTCGCGTTCCCCGCTCGTCGCCCGCACCGACCGGCTTTCCGCCGTATGGATGATGGTCGTTGTCGGCGCGCTCGCCCTGGCCGTGTACCTCCTGTTCCGCCTTGCCGACGGCGAAGGGCCGGTGCCGTTCACGGTTGCCTGCGTGGCGCTTGCGATTCTCCTTGCGGTAATGGCGTTCGGCCTGCTCAACCCAGATCGCCTGCGCTCGCAATACACCGAGGAAACCCTCTCGCTCGCCTCGGACATGCTCGAGGACATCAAAGGCGGCCTCTCTGCGGAGAGCGCCGAGGCCATCTGCCGCCACCTCATGCCCGAGACGCATGCAAGCACCATCGCGGTGACGGACGAGACGCATGTGCTCGCGTGCGTAGGCGATATGGTGGAGGATTTCCCGCCCGGGTCGCTCATCCACACGCCCGCGACGCGCTACGTGATCGAGCACGGCATCGTGCAGTCGTTCACCCAGGCGATCGAGGTCAAAGGCGAGCGCGGCCGCAAGCGCCAGATCCCGGCAGGTATTATCGCGCCGCTCAAGGTACGCGACCACACCGTCGGTGCGCTCAAGTTCTACTTCAAGAACACCCATGAGGTGAACCGAACGCAGTACGCGCTTGTCGCAGGGTTTTCCGAGCTCATCTCCACGCAGCTCGCCATCCACGAGCTCGAGCTGCAAGAGGAGCTTACTGCTCGTGCTGAGGTCCGTGCGCTGCAGGCGCAGATCAACCCGCACTTCTTGTTCAACACGCTCAACACCATCGCCTCGTTCACCAGAACCGATCCCGCTCGCGCCCGCGAGCTCCTGCGCGAGTTCTCGTCGTTCTACCGCTCCACGCTCGATAACTCCGGTTCGCTCATCCCGGTCACGCGCGAGATTCAGCAAACGAAACGCTACCTCACGTTCGAGCAGGCGAGGTTCGGCGACGACCGCATCGAGGCGACGTTTACCGTCGAAGACGATGTGAAGGACGCCCCGGTTCCCGCCTTCATCATCCAACCGCTGGTTGAGAACGCAGTGCGCCATGCGATGCGCGACGAGGGCGCCCTGCATATCTCGGTGTCCGTTCGCGCAGCGGGGGAGAACGCGCTCACCATCGAGGTGGAAGACGACGGTGTGGGCATGGACAAGGCAACGGCAACGCGCCTGTTCTCTGAATCCGCACGCGTCGCGAACGTTTCCGCCCCGCAAGGCGGCGGTGCTGGCGTGGCCATGCACAACATCTCCGAGCGCATCAAGCGCTTCTACGGCCCGAATTCGTTCGCTCACGTCGATTCCCGTCCTGGCAGCGGGACGGTTATCACCTTGCATCTAGATTTATTAGGAAGTATCTTCGTTGACGGGTAGAATAGTAGAGATAGACTCGCCGCGGCGCGCGTTCACGGTCTGCGCGTTCGGGGTCGCATTCGATAGTGCGCGGCCACCAAGGCTGTTCGGTTCTGTATAGGACGAAGGGAACACAAGGATATGCTACGTGCGATGATCGTCGATGACGAGGCTCCCGCCCGTTCTGAGTTGAGGTTCCTGCTCGAGCAGACAGGCAAGATCGCCTCGATTGCCGAGGCATCGAGCGTGCGCACCGCCATCGAGATGCTCATGGAGAACCGCGTCGACGTCGTGTTCCTAGACATCTCTATGCCCGGTGCGTCTGGCTTGCAGCTGGCGGAGGCTCTGCATAAGCTGAAGAATCCGCCTTCAATCGTGTTCGTGACCGCCTATAGCGACCATGCAGTCGAGGCGTTCGATGTCGACGCGGTCGATTATCTGTTGAAGCCCGTGGAAGAGGCGCGACTCGATCAAGCGATCGAAAAGGTGCTCGCCCGCACGAAACCCCAGACGGAAAGCAAGGTCACCATCGAGCGGATCCCGGTGGAGAAGGGCGGCCGCAAGGTGCTCATCCCCGTCGACCAGATTCGCTACATCATGGCGAAGGACGACTATTCCTGCATCTTCACCGACGATGACCGCTTCCTTTCCACGACCTCGCTCGCGCAGTTCGAGGCCAAGCTCTGCGATTTCGGCTTCTTCCGCGTGCATCGCCGCTACATCGTGAATCTGGCGTGCGTGGAGGATGTCGAGACGATTCCTTCCGGTGCGATCCAGCTCGGCATCACTGGCATGGAAGACCGCGTGCCGGTGTCGCGCCGTCGCGTGGTGCCGCTCAAGAAGGCTCTGAGCCTGTAAGGGGCTGCGTATGGCCGAGAGCGAAGCGTATATGGTGGCGGACGCTGTCGCAAGCGCGCAGGGTGTGAGGGGCAGTATGCCGAAGCGCATCGACATCATCTCCGACACGCACGGGTGGCTTTCCGATGCCCTGCTCGAAGCGCTCGAGGGCGCGGACCTCATCATCCATGCGGGCGATATCACGTCCGAGATGGACTGGGAGCACTTGAAGACCATCGCTCCTATACGCGCGGTGTTGGGCAACAACGATTACTACCGTGACTACGGACGCGACGTGGGGCGCATTCTGCGGTTCACCTACGAGGGTCTGCGCTTCGTGGTCTCGCACTACCGCTCCGACCTGCTGCTCGATGAGGCGGATGTGGGAGTGTGCGGGCATACACATCGCGCGCAGGTGCTCGAGGAGCATGGTTGCCTCGTGGTGAATCCCGGTTCGCCGACCTTCCCGCGCGGTGCCCGCGGCGCGACGATGGCGCGGATGTACGTGGCGGACGGCCGCGTACTCTCGACGGAGATCCTCGACCTGGAATAACCAGCCATTGGCTGGCGTGTCCGATGTAAAATTACCCCAGGGGTTATTTTACATCGGACACGGTGTTGTCCCAAAATGCACCTGTCCCTTTTTGGGACATCGAGCCATCAGGATGTAAAAACCCCTGGGGTAATTTTACATCCATGCTACGAGAAAGCGGCTCCGAGCGCGTTTGCTCGGAGCCGCCTCGTCTAAACCCCCGATCTAAAAAAGTCACTGGGGTTAATTTACATGGTTACTCTTCGCCGAGGATCTTCGCCTTGATGTCGGCAGCAGCCTTTTTGCCGGCACCCATGGCGAGGATGACGGTCGCGGCACCGGTCACGATGTCGCCGCCAGCCCAGACCTTCGGATTCGACGTGCGGCCATTCTCATCGGTCTCGATGAGGCCCCAACGGTTGAGCTCGACATCGGCGCAGAGCTTCGCGAACGGGTTCGCGCGCGTGCCGATAGCCGTGACAGCAACGTCGCAGGGAATGGCGAACTCGGAGTCCTGCACGGGAATCGGGCGGCGACGACCGCTCGCGTCCGGCTCGCCGAGCTCCATGCGCTGCAGCTCGATCGTGGACACGAAGCCGTCCGGGCCGGGCAGGAAGCGCAGCGGGTTGCACAGCTCGAGAATCTCGACGCCCTCTTCCTTGGCGTGGTGCACCTCGGCCTTACGGGCGGGCATCTCGGCCTCGGTACGACGATAGGCGAGGGTGACGTGCTCGGCACCCAGGCGCAGCGCCGTGCGGGCGGCGTCCATGGCCACGTTACCGCCGCCGAACACCACGACGTTCTTACCGTGGCGGATGGGCGTGTCGTACTCGGGGAACTCGTACGCCTTCATGAGGTTCGTGCGGGTGAGGTACTCGTTCGCGCAGTACACGCCGGGGAGGTTTTCGCCGTCGACGTGCAGGAAGCGCGGCAGACCAGCGCCCACGGCCAGGTAGAGCGCGTCGAAGCCCTCCTCATTGAAGAGCTCTTCGGCATCGAAGAGGCGGCCGGCCACGGAGTTGTACTCGAAGTGGACGCCCAGCTCCTCCAGGCCCTTGATTTCGCGCTTGACGATGTTCTTGGGCAGACGGAACTCGGGGATGCCGTAGGTGAGCACGCCGCCGCCGGTGAAGAACGCTTCGAACACGGTGACGTCGAAGCCCTCGCGCGCGAGCTCGCCGGCGCAGGCGATGCCGGAGGGACCGGAGCCCACGATGGCAACCTTGTGGCCGTTGCTGGGCTTGCACTCGGGCGCTTCGCCCACCTCGTCGGCCATGTCGCCAAGCATGCGCTCGAGCTGGCCGATGGCGACGGGATCGCCCTTCTTGCCGAGGATGCACTTGCCCTCGCACTGGTTCTCCTGCGGGCACACGCGGCCGCAGACGGAAGGCAGCAGGTTATCGGCTTTGATGGTGGAAAGGGCGCCCGCCCAGTCCTCCTCGCGGATCTTCTCGATGAACTGCGGGATGTGCACGCCTACGGGGCAGCCCTCCATGCACAGCGGCTTCTTGCAGTCGAGGCAGCGGTTGGCCTCGGCGATGGCGTCGGCCTTGGTGTAGCCGGTGTCGACCGGACGGAAATCGCGAGCGCGCTCCGCGGCCGGCTCCTCGTTCGCAGGGGTGCGGGGAGCGCCGATGTTGGGGCGATACTTTACTTCTGGCATGCGCAGTCCTCCTCATAATGCTTGATGGAAGCGGCCTCCTCGGCCTTGTAGCTGGCCTGGCGATGTGCGAGGTCGTCCCAGTCGACGAGGTTCGCATCAAAGTCGGGACCGTCGACGCAGGCGAACTTCGTCTCGCCGCCCACCTCGACGCGGCAGCAGCCGCACATGCCGGTGCCGTCGACCATGATGGGGTTCAGGCTCGCGACGATGGGGATCTTGAACTCACGGCAGGTGAGGGTCGAGAACTTCATCATGGGAACGGGGCCCACGCAGAAGACCGAGTCGATGGCGTCCGTCTCGCAGAGGCGACGGAGCGGGAGCGTCACAACTCCCTTCTCGCCCATGGAGCCGTCGTCCGTGGTGACGAAGAGGTTCTCGAGCGGCAGCGCACCGAACTGCTCGAAGAGGATGAGCAGGTCCTTCGTGCGGGCACCCATGATGACGGAGACCTTCTTGCCCTGCTCGCAAAGGGTGCGGGCAACAGGGTAGGCGATGGCCAGGCCGACGCCGCCGCCAATGACGGCTACGCGGTCGCCCTCAACCTCGGTGGGGCAGCCCAAAGGCCCGGTGATGTCGCGGATCTCGTCGCCTTCCTCGAGCTTGGAGAGGCACTCCGTGGTCTTGCCGACGACCATGAAGATGAACTCGATCCAGCCCTCCTCCGGATTCCAGTTGGCGAAGGTGAACGGCACGCGCTCGCCCGTCTCGTCGATGCGCACCATGAGGAACTGGCCGGCATGCGCCTTCTTGGCCATCCTCGGGGCGTGGACGCGGAACTCGAAGACCTTCTCCGAGAACTGCGTCTTCTTCAGGATCTTGTACATAGAACCCCTCTCTTTTTGTGGGCTTCGACACGTCGCGTGGCACGGCGCGCGAGACCCATGTGCAACCCATTGCGGCGTGCGTCCGTGCGGCGCACGCCGGTGCATACAGGTTCGATTATAGCAAGTTGAACGGGTGCATAACGGCTCCTGAAGAGAGAAATGAGCAGAGAACGACGGCGGGGACATCGCAACAGATCGCAGGGAAACCGGATTTCAAGAACATGGCGCTTCTGTCCAAGGCTGCGCCCCCCGCACATGAACATAGCCAATAGAAGTGGCTCTGGCTATGTCATACAACAGGCTCATCCTGAATGGAGTTGGTACAGGGGTGGTCAACATGGTTACAACAGTCAAATTGAGTATAAATGCAAGGAATATGAGCTATTACGAATATTACTTCAAGAAGTAATTAATTCCATTTACCGAAGAAAGCGACCGTTCAGGGAGGGTCGAACGCCCCCTGAACGTAAAGAGCGTACTATCCGAATTAGATATTAGCAAATTAACTAACTGCTTAATATCTAGTTGTATTGGAAGAGATGCTGAAAGGAGAAGCCATGAGTTCTATCCATGTGTACTCTGAGGTGGGCAAGGTCAAGAAGATTATGATCTCGCGCCCCGAAGGGTACTTCGACGCCGTGCGGCCGGACTCGCGAGAGTACCAGCTCGTCGACGATGTCGTGTGGACGGCGCAGGCGTGCCGCGACCACGACGTCTTCGCTAGCCACCTGCGCGGCATCGGCGCAGAGGTCGTCTACCTCGAGGACATGTTCGAGAAGTCGCTCGGCGACGAGGCGGACCGCCGCAAGTTCCTCGACGAGTACATGACCGAGGACTTCATCTACGATCCGGCGCTCCGCGAGCAGATCGCCGCCTATCTCATGCCCATGAGTGCGCACGACTTCGCCCGCACCGTCATGGCGGGCATCGAGAAGAAGGATCTCGCCGGGACCCCGAAGCCGACGTGTCTGGCGGACGTCCTCCCGGACGAGACCCCCGAGGATCCGTATGCGATGCACACCTCGGCGAACTTCATCATGTGCCGCGACCCCGGCTGCTCGGTGGGCTCGAACTTCACCATCAACCGCTTCGTGCAGGACACGCGCAACCTCGAGGCCGTCGTGTGGAAGCACGTCTTCGAGAACGTCCCCGAGTTCGCGGGCGGCGCGCAGCTCCTCCACACGAACGACCCGCATGGCGAGACCATCGAGGGCGGCGACATCGCCATCCTCTCGCCCGAGGTCATCGCCATCGGCCACAGCTGCCGCACCCACGCGGCCGCGATCGAGGAGCTCGCGAAGAACGCGCTCGCATCGGGCGATAGCTTCAAGAAGGTTGTCGTGTTCGAGATCCCCAAGGGCCGCGCCTACATGCACCTCGACACCGTGTTCACCGCCGTGGACGTGGACAAGTTTACGTACTACCCCGGCATCATGGGCGGGCTCAAGCTCTACGAGCTCACGCTCGGCTCCGACGGCGAGCTCAGGGTCTCCTGCGCCGAGGAGGAGCTCGACGAGGCTCTGAAGCGCCTGCTGCACCTGCCCGCGGTCGACCTCATCCCGTGCGCGGGCGGCAACCCGTTCTGGGCGGACTACGACCAGTGGTCCGACGGCTCGAACACGCTCGCCGTCGCCCCCGGCGTGGTGTGCACCTACGACCGCAACTGGCGCACGAACGATGTCCTGCGCGAGCACGACATCAAGGTGCTCGAGGTTCCCTCCGGCGAGCTCTGCCGCGCGCGCGGCGGCCCGCGCTGCATGAGCATGCCGCTCGTGCGCGAAGACCTCTAGCGCACACGGCTCCTCTCTGGTCCGTGCAGGCTTCGGCGCGACGGGAACGCGTCGCCGCGCCGAGGCGCCTGCTCTTACTCTGTCCATGCCCTGTCGCCTGTAGAAAGGACTATAGATGATTAAGAAGAAGGACTTCGTAGACGTTCGTGACCTCACGAAGGATGAATACCTAGAGCTCCTCGAGGTCATCCGCATTCTCAAGGAGGCCGACCAGAAGGGTATCCAGATTCCGCTGCTCAAGGGCCAGACCATCGCCCTCATGTTCGATCAGCCCTCCACCCGCACGCGCGTCTCGTTCGAATCCGCCATGGACAAGCTCGGCGGCGACGCTCTCTACCTCGAGACCAAGACCATGCACGTGGGCGAGGGTCGCGAGACCATGAAGGACACCGCGCTTGTCATCTCGGGCATGTGCGATGCCATTGAGTGCCGCAACGAGAACTACGACGCCGTGGTCGACCTTGCCAAGTGGGCGACCGTGCCGGTGTTCAACGGCATGACCTCCGTCTCCATGCACCCCACACAGGCGCTCTGCGACCTGTTCACGATTATGGAGAATCTGCCCGCCGGCAAGAAGCTCGAGGACGTGAAGGTCATGTGGGTGGGCGACAACTCCGCCGACACCTCCGAGGAGAACTACCACCTGGGCGGCGTGTGCCGCTCCGACACGTTCCTCTTCGCCAAGATGGGCATGACGTTCATCGCGGCCGCGCCCGAGCGCGCAAAGATGCTGCCCGAGGACGTCGAGATCGTCGAGGGGTTCTGCAAGGAATCTGGCGGGAAGTACATCCAGACGGACGATCCGTACGAGTACGCCGCGGACGTGGACTTCCTGCTCACCGACGCCTGGTGGTATCACGGTTCCGATCACCTCAAGCCACAGAAGATCGAGGAATTTTTCCCCAAGTACTCCATCAATGAGGAGCTTATTGCCGCCTGTCCCGAGTGGGTCAAGGTCATGCACCCGCTTCCGGGCAACCGCGGCTACGAGATCTCGAACGAGGTCTGGGACGGCCCGCACTCGCTGCTCATGGAGCAGGCGGCTAACCGCTTCCATACGCAGAAGGGTTTGCTTGCCGCTTACATGTATCCGCGTGTATGCAAGCAGCAGGAAGCCCTGCAGCAGTACTACACCGCCCAGGTCGAGGCGCTTACAACCGAGACGATCGACAAGGTTGCCGGAACCCACTACGGGGACTGGGTCTAGGCGCATCGCCGCCCAGCCGGCGGTAGCGCCGGTTACACGATGCGCCCCCGCACACGGCCGGTAGTACGGTCGCTGGCGGGGGCGCTCGCAGTTTGCAAGTGTCTTGCCGCGTGGCGCGGCGGGACTTAGGGCATGTCAGGGGGGCGTGCCGGAATAGGAAGGTGGTTGCTATGGCTGAATCCACTTCGACAGAGAAGAAATCCGGCGGAGGACTGGGCTTTTGGGTACTTGTCATTACGATTTTCAGCTCGATGATCGGCTCGGGCGTGTACGACCTTTCCTACCAGCTGGGGACGGTCGCCTCGCCGGGCGCCGCGATTGTCGCGTTTGCGATCTGCTACGTGGGCACGCTCGTTTCCGCGCTGAGCTTGAAGAACCTGCTCGAGCGCGATCCTGAGGGCGACGGCCTGTTCTGCTACGCCCGCCGGGCGTTCGGCAAGTTCGCTGAGTTCATGAGCGCTTGGGGCTACTGGATTAGCGGCTGGGTAGGTAACGTTTCGTTCGCCACTATGACCATGATCGCCTTCGGCACGTTCTTCCCTGAGGTCTTCGGTGACACCGGCACGAGCTGGCCGTCGATTATCGTGGCGAGCGCCGTCATGTGGGTTATCGCGTGGCTCGTGAACCGCGGTGTCGAGCAGAGCGTGCGCTTGAACACGATTGTGACAATCATCAAGATCATTCCGCTTTTGCTCTTCATCGTGATCGGCGCGACGGCGTTCAGCTTCGGCGTGTTCACGACCGATTTCTGGACGAACTTCGCCGGCAACATGGAGGCGGCGGGCACCGGCTTTGACCTCGGTTCCGTTGCCGCTCAGGTCAACGATTCGATGCTCTCCCTCATCTGGGTGTTCATCGGTGTCGAGAGCGTCGCTTTGCTCTCGCGTCACGCCGTGAGCAAGAAAGTCGCGGGCTCGGCGACGGTCGTCGGCCTCACGCTCGTGACGCTCATCGAGTTCATCGTCGCGATTCTGCCCTACGGTATCATGCCCGCCGATGAGTTCATCGCCCTCGGCGAGCCTTCGCTCGGTCAAATGTACACGATCTTCATGGGGCCTGTCGGCGCGTCCTTCGTGCAGGCGGCGCTCATCATCTCGATCTTCGGCTCCTGGATTGCCTACACGCTCATGCCCACCGAGTCCGTGACCTATCTCGCCGACGAGGGCTCGTTGCCTAAGATCTTCGGCAAGAAGAACAAGAACGGCGTGGCTACGTTCTCACTGTTCCTCACCGTCATCCTGTGCGAGATCCTGCTCGTCTCGATGCATTTCACCGAAGATGCTTACAACTTCAGCTTCAGCCTGAGCTCGTCGGCCATCCTGATCGTGTGGATCTTCATCGACCTCCAGCAGGTCAAGTATACGCTCGACCACCGCGATGAACCGGGTGCGGTAAAGAACCTCATCCTGGGTTTGATCGGCCTCGTGTACTACCTCGTTGCCATGTTCGTATCCGGTATCTCCTATGTCATGCTGTGCGGCGTGCTGTGGGTCATCGGCATCCCGCTGTACTACATAGCACGCAGGGCATCTGGTGACGAGAAGGTCTTTGTGGGCAAGGATTGGCTGCTCGTGGGTCTTTCCGTTGTCATGGCCATCGGCGGCGTTTGGATGATGCTGAACGGCATGGTCTAGGCGCGCGGCGCCCGAGCGGATAGCTCCGTCCCGATGTCTGACGGCGCGGCGCGATGGCCTTGTCGCGTCGCCTTCATGTGGGCGCGCTGGATGGCCCGATGGTTCGGGAACACGCCGGTTCAGGACAGGGAATCGGGCAGCCTGGAGTCTCGGTGCCGGGCAATTCGAGAGAGGAGGCATGATGGACATCATGACGAGTCGGTACGAGGACTGGCAGAATCGACTCGAGAAACACGTTGACTTTAACATCTGTGAGTCCATGGTAGCGGCGTTTACGGAAGAGGAACTTCTGGCGATCGATCCAGAGGGCGCTGCTGCTCTACGCCAGACGGGTGCGCATGAGCTTCTCAATTATGGCTGGATTGAGGGGTCGGCGGAGTTTAAGCAGGGTGTCGCTGGCCTGTACCAGAGCGAGGTCGCGCCCGACCGCATCCTCCAGACGAACGGCGGTACCGGCGCAAACTTCAACGCAATGTATGCGCTCATCGAGCCTGGTGACCACGTAATCGTGGAGAGCCCCGCTTACGAGCCGCTCGAGGTGCTCGCGCGGCAGTTCGGAGCAGAGGTCGAGCTCTGGCGCCTGCGCGAAGAGCATGCCTGGCAGCCTGATATCGGGGAGTTGCGGCAGATGGTTCGCCCGGACACGAAGCTCATTGTGCTCGTGAACGCCTCGAATCCTTTGGGCGTTGTGCTCGAGACGCCGCTTCTCGAGGAGATTGCAGACATTGCACGCTCGGTCGGGGCATACGTCCTGTGCGACGAAGCGTTTCGCCCGTTCGATGAGTCTGTCAACTATACATCGATGATCGATGTATACGAAAAGGCTATCGTGACCTGCACACTTTCCAAAGCGTATGCGGTGCCGGGAATTCGGATCGGCTGGGTTGTCGCCGACGACGAAATTGCCGGGCGTGTGCGGCGGCTGCGCGACTACACGATGGTGAGCTGCGGCGTTCCCAACGATGCGCTTGGCGTATACGTGTTACGCAACCGCGAGGGCATTCTCAAGCGCAACTGCGAGATTGTTATGCGCAACCTGGAGATTGCAGACGCGTGGATTGCAGGTCAGCCACGTGTGAGCTGGCAGAAACCACGTGGCGTGACGACCGGCTTCATGCGTCTCGACATTCCCGAGGACGACGTATCGTTTTGCAAGCGACTTGCCGCGGAACGTAAGACGCTGCTCATACCCGGCGGCTGCTTCGACCTCCCGTGCGGTGCGCGTTTGGGATATTGCGCTCATGAGCAGATTTTGCGTCGCGGCCTCGATGAACTTGCTGCAGCATTGGCAGAATTCGACTGAGCACACAGAGTATCGTTGAGGGCTTGGTGACGAGTTTGAGCAGTGGGGTGGAGACTTCTACGAGTGTTTTCACCTCACTTCCGTTTGTCGAGGACCGCTTGCCACTTCACTTGCTACGGCGTATCGAGCAGGTGTTCCAAGAACGAAAGATGCGCCTGGTAGTTTTCGTAGAGCAGGTTGTAGTACACCTCGTTTTTCATGCGCTGTGGATACACGAGATCCGCATCACGCATAGCGCGGAGATGCACCGATATGGAACTCGGTGCGACTTGGAGAATATCGGCGAGCTCTTTGGTCGTCTTGGGAGAGACGTTAAGTTCGGCGAGGATTTTAAGTTTCATGGGGCTGCCGATGGCCTTAAGGAATAGCTCGATTTTCGGAGGTATTTCTGCCGTGGCCTGTCCGAACGTGACGCCTTTGAATATGGTTAGACAGCCATCGATGCAGTTAATCATGAAGTGTGGCGTGAGAAACGATGTGATGATCACATTGATGCGTTTTATCTCATCATTGCGGTAGAACAGCTCGAGTTGCCGGCCTACGCGGATGCCAGTTCTGTCGACGTGCACCTGCTCGTGGCAGTTCTCGATATACTGCGCGGGGCCGTCTAGCTCCAGCAGCTTCCGCTCAGTTGCGAGCGCGCTGATTTCGGAGACGCCTATGGTGTTCCAGATGTCAGCAAAGTGCTCATGCCAATACCGATCGAGCACGGAAACGAGCCGATGGCGGTATTCCTCTAGGTTGTCGAGGATATAGCGAGCGAATTTCTCGGGGACATAGTAGCGAAAGATTTCCGAATTCTGCTCGAGAAGGTGGTCGGTGCTTGTGATGCTATGAGCGAGCGTACGGCGGGGGACAAGGCCGGAGAAGATACCGTAGCAGAAATCGACGTCACTCATGTTGGCTAGATGCGCGAGGAACGCCTTCATGCTCGTGACTTCACCTTGTTCGATGTAACCCACGAGGTCCATGATAAGCGCCCAGTTCATGGTGTGGTCAGAGAAAAATAGGAGCTCGTCGCGCAGGTCGGTATCCATGGAAGCGAGAGTGCTCTTTGTCCAACGGCTGCGGTTCGGATGGAGCTCGGGAGCCGACAGGGCATGAAGGCTCGCGACCATCTCGACGACTGGGCTATATTTGATGACGACTTCTTTGGTAAGCGGAATACCGCTCGTTTCCTCTAGCAGCAGCATTGTTTTCTCGCATCTGTATCTGCCTGCGCAACAGCGTCGTGGATAATGCTAGTACATCGTCCTCATTATATGTTGTGTTATGCACAAGACCTAGGGAGAGCCTGCTACCGTCACATAAGGTTCGCTGAATGGCTGCGGGGAGGATCGCCGCGCACGCTGCTCTCTATTCGCCCGGCGATGCTCTGTGCCGTGCCTAGTGCTTGCCGTTCTGCGCGGCGGCGCCGTTCACATGGTCGCGAGCGTAGACCGCGCCGTGCATGAGCGCAAGCTCGCAGGCATCGGCCGCGCGCTGGACAGTATCGGCGAACGCCTCGGCCTCCTTGTTGCGCAGCTGCTTGAGTACGAAATCGGCCGTGGGCATCTTGCCGGGAGGCTCGCCGATGCCGAAGCGGATGCGGCTGAAGTCGCGGCTGCCGAGTTTGTCGATGATGGAACGCAGACCGTTGTGGCCGGCGTGCCCGCCGCCCACCTTCACCCGCACATCGCCTTCGGGGATGTCGAGCTCATCGTGGACCACGAGAAGCTCCTCGGGCGCGATCTTATACTCGCGGCAGAGCTTGGAGATGGGGCCGCCGCTCGTGTTCATGAAGCTCTGAGGCTTTACGAGCACGACCTCGCGCACGCCCCCTTCCGCTTCGGCGTCGCGCACACGCGTGGTGGCGATTTCGGCGCCGAGTTGGTTCTTCCAGTACGTCACGCCGGCGCGTCTCGCGAGTTCGTCGACCGTTTGAAAGCCCGCATTGTGGCGGGTGCTCGCATATTCTTCGCCGGGGTTTCCCAAGCCGGCGATCATGCGGATAGGTTTAGGTTGCGGTTGGGGCATCAGAACTCCTTCGAAGTGCTCTGCGAGATATATTTAGTGTCGTATTCCGGACAAATTATCGCCCAAAAGGACATTTCGGACATCGATTTAGGACATGTCCGCCGAATGTCCTAAATCGCGCTGCGATGTCCGCACGCTTTGCCAGCAAGCACGACAAGCTCGACAAGCCCGACGGTGGCGTTCAGCTCGCATGTTATGAAACCTATCGTGCTAAAAATTGCCGAAACCGTCACGAAGAGACCCCCAGCACCCCCTTCGTGACGGTTTCGGCAATTTTTAGCACGATAGGTTTTAATACGATGGGCTGCGGACGAAGCCGCAGCCCAGTTTTCGAAGCGTTTTCGGAGCGAGCGAAGTTGAAGCGCGGATGCCAACCCTTGCTCACGTTGCCTTTACAGCGTCACGCGGCCGCTACAGCGCGAAGTCGCCGCCGATGAGCTTGGAGACGGAGTTCTCGCAGTACACAGCGTTGATCGCGTTGGCGAACTCTTCGGCGACGGAGATGGTCTTGATCTTGCCGCCGACCTCGACGGGGATGGAGTCGGTGACCACGCACTCAACGATGGGCGCATCGTTCAGGCGCTCGATCGCGGGGCCGGAGAAAATGCCATGGGTGGCGCACACGTAGATGTCGCCGGCGCCCAGTTTCTTAAGCTCGCGGACGCTTGCGCACAGCGTACCGGCGGTATCGATCATGTCGTCGTTGATGACGCACGTCTTGCCCTCGATGTTGCCGATGATGCCCATGACCTCGGCTGCGTTGTGGCGCGGACGTCCCTTGTGGGCGATGGCGAGGTCGCAGCCGAGCATGTCGGAGAGCTTCTTGGCAGCCTTGGCACGGCCGACGTCGGGCGATACGACCACGAGGTTCTCGGTGTCGAAGCCCTTGTTGTTGTAGTACTCGCCAAAGAGGGGCAGTGCGGAAAGGTGGTTCACCGGGATGTCGAAGAATCCCTGGATCTGGCCCTGGTGCAGGTCGAGCGTGATGACGCGGTCGACACCCGCGCGCTCGAGCAGGTTGGCCACCAGGCGCGCCGTGATGGGCTCGCGCGGGGCGGCCTTGCGATCCTGGCGCGCATAGCCGTAGTGCGTGATGCAGGCGGTGATGGTGCGGGCGGATGCGCGCTTCGCCGCATCGGTCGCGATGAGCAGCTCCATGAGGGCGTCGTTCACATTGCCCGAGATGGACTGGACGAAGAAAACGTCCGCGCCGCGCACCGTCTCATCGAAGCGCGCATAGATCTCGCCGTTCGCGAACTTCTCAAGAGCAAGGCCGGAAAGCTCGACCCCCAAGATCTGTGCGATCTTCTCTGCGAGCGGGCGGTTCGCCGTTCCCGAGTAGAGGCGAAGCGTCTTCACCATCTGCATGGTCTTTTTCGGGTCGTTTTCTGGCATTGTTCCTCTCCTTTTTCGAGCTGCCTGATGCCTGCCAAACGCTTTGCTACTTACGGGCGCGCTTGCGCTCGGAATAGCCTTCTATGATGCGCTGCTCGGTACGCTCGACCGCGAGCGCGCCGTCAGGAACATCCTGGGTGATGGTGCCGCCGGCACCGGTGACGGCGTGCGACCCGATGTTTACCGGCGCGACCATCATGGTGTCCGATCCGATGAACGTGTCGTCACCGATCGTTGTGGGATGCTTGTTCACGCCGTCGTAATTACAGGTGATGGAGCCGGCGCCGATGTTCACGCCCGCACCCATGGTGGTGTCGCCGATATACGAGAGGTGGGGGACCTTCGAGCCCTTGCCGATGGTCGATTTCTTGATCTCGACATGCGTGCCAATGTGCGCGCCGTCGAGGACATGAGTGCCGGGGCGCAGGTAGGCGCGGGGGCCGCACGTGATGTCGTTCTCCAGCACCACGTCGATGCCGACCGTCTCGTCTACGGAGCAGCGGTCGCCGACGCGCACGTTCGTGAGGCGCGTGTTGGGACCGAGCACGCAATCTTCGCCCACGACGCAGGCGCCGATGAGGTGCGTCTGCGGCCAGATGACCGTGTCGCGGCCCACGGTTGCGTCCGGTCCGATCCACGCCTGGGCGGGATCGATGAACGTGACGCCCTCGGCCATGAGGCGCTCGTTGATGCGGTCGCGCGCAACGGCGGTAAGCTCTGCGAGCTGGGAGCGGCTGTTCACGCCCAGGCCGTCGCGGTAGTCCTCGCAGCAGTACGACGCGACGCGCTCGCCCGCTTCGCGCAGGATGCCAAGCATGTCGGGTAGATAATATTCGTGCTGGGCGTTGTCGCATCCGACCTCGCCGATATGCGCTTTGAGCTGGGCGCCGTCGAATGCGTAGCAGCCGGCGTTGCATTCGCCGATCGCCGCCTCTTCGGGGGTGCAATCCTTCTGCTCGACGATGCGCAGGAGCGAGCCGTCTGTATCGAGGACGATGCGTCCGTAGCCCTGGGGATCCTGTGGCTTGAAGGAGAGGACGTCGCCCGCCGCGACGGTGTTGGCGAAGTTCCCGATGGTTTCGGGCTGAATGAGCGGCAGGTCGCCATTGAGCACGACCACGGGGCCCGCGTCGATGCCCGTCGCTTCGAGTGCAATGCGCACAGCGTGCGCGGTACCCAGGCGTTCGGCCTGCTCGACGCACTCGACAACGGCCTGGGAGCCGGCATAGGTGGCATCGATAATGCCGCGTACCTCGTCGGCGTGGCTGCCCACGACCACCACCACGCGCTCGCAGCCGGCGCCAAGCGCCGCGTCGACAACCCAGCAGATCATAGGCTTGCCGAGGATGGCATGGGAGACCTTGGCATGGTTCGATTTCATGCGGGTGCCCTCGCCGGCGGCAAGGATGATGGCGGTTGCGTTCATGTATTCCCCCAAGCGCGGCGCATCGCGGTGCGCCTGTTATCGTCGAAACACCATATCCGATGATAACCCAGCGGACGGCGTCTGGCGGCGGGAGTGCGCTATCGCGACGAAACGCCACAGCGCGCGATGTGGTGTGTACGTTGCGCTGCCAGCGCGTTGCCGAGCGCGGTACATTCGATACACTGGTAAGCTTGAAAGACATGCTCGTTTGGAACCGCGCAGGAAGAGAGCCGCCGTGGCAACGCTCCCGCAACATACCGCGTTCGATACCGCGCACCCAGCGGTGCCGGCGGCGTTTCTGGTGCTGACGCTCGGCATGACCATGGCCTCCGCGCAGCCGATGCTCATCGGCGCATCCTTCGTCGGGGCGTTTGCGTATTCCGCTTGCGCGCGCGGTTTACGGGCGAGTGTGGCATCGCTTCGCTGGCAGATTCCGCTCGTCGCCGTGATCGCCGCGCTCAACCCGCTATTCTCGGCTTCCGGCTCGACCGAGGTTGCGCGCATAGGCTTTAGGGCGATCTATCTCGAAAGTCTGTGCTACGGGTTTGCCATGGGCGGCTTGTTCGTCTCGAGCGCCCTGTGGTTTCAGGCGGCGGCGACGATGCTTCCCGCCGAGAAGATCCTGGCGCTTCTGGGCAACGTGCTGCCCGTGGTCTCGCTCATGATCTCGCAATGCATGCGCCTCATTCCGCGGTTCGTGCGGCAGGGGAGGCTCATCGCAGCGGTTCAGGGAGTCGCGGAACCGCGTGGCGTCGGCGCGACGGAGGCGGTTCGCAGCCGTTTACGCATGACCTCGGTTCTCATGGGCTGGACGATGGAAGATTCGCTCGAGACCGCCGATGCGATGCGTGCCCGCGGTTGGGGAGCCGTGCCGCGCCGCAGTACGTATGCGCGCTATCGGTTCACGCCGGCGGATGCGGCGGCGCTGGCGGCGATTATGCTCGGTGCCTCGCTTTGCATCACGATAAGCGTCGTTGCCACGGCGCAGTATTCGTTCTTCCCCACGATGTCGCGACTTGTTCCATGGTGGGGCTATGTACCGTATGCGGTGTGGATGCTCGTCCCCGCGTTGCTGCATGTTCGCGAGGCGGTGAGGTTCCGATGAGTGGGCTGCGGGAGAACGGGCTGTGGAAGCGTGAGCTGCGGGAATCGTCGCATGAGGGCGCGCCGGCTATTGAGGTGCGGGATTGCTCCTTTACGTATGCGGGTTCGAGCGAGTCAGTGCTCACGCATGTTGACTGGTCGGTTCCGAAAGGTGCCTTCGCGTTGCTCGTGGGTGCGACGGGATCGGGAAAGTCGACGCTGCTTTCGCTGCTCAAGCCAGAGATCTCGCCGACGGGCATGTGCTCAGGCGAGCTTTCTGTGCTGGGTGAAGACTCCCGCGCGCTGAGCGTTGGGGAGTCCGCGCGCCGTGTGGGCTATGTGTTTCAGAGCCCGGACAACCAGATCGTGTGCGAAACGGTGTGGCACGAGATGGCGTTCGGTTTGGAAAACCTCGGCACAAGCCAGGGCGAGATGCGGCGCCTTGTGGCCGAGACCTGCTATTTCTTCGGTATGGAGGATTGGCTCCATGCGTCGTGCGACGAGCTTTCCGGTGGACGCAAGCAGCTGTTGGCGCTCGCGGCGACACTCGTCATGAAGCCGCGCGTGCTGCTGCTCGATGAGCCCACGGCTCAGCTCGATCCGATTGCCGAAAAGAACTTCCTACATGCGCTTTTCCGCGTGAACCGCGAGCTCGGCTGTACGGTGGTGGTGGCGACGCACGCGCCGAGACCCATGCTCGACTATGCAACCTGCGCGTATCGCATGGTGGGCGGACGCGTGGAGGAGCTGGCGTGTTTGGACGAGTTGTCTGAGCGCCGGCAGCTTCTTGTTCCGAGCGGTGCGCCCGACGGGGGCTGCGCGTATGGCGAGCGCCCCGGGGAGGGTGCCGGGGCAGGTGAAGAGGTCGCGTTGCGGGAAGGCTCCGCTTCGCGCGAGGGCGTGCGTGGGACCGCGCGTCCTGCTGTCGCGGTGCGGCTCGAACGCGCGTGGTTCCGCTACGACCGTGCGGGCTCCTGGGTGCTGCGCGGCATGGATTTCACGGCGCACGACGGCAGTATCCATGCGCTCGTGGGCGGCAACGGTTGCGGGAAGTCCACGCTTTTGGGCATCATGGCGGGCACGCTCTCGGCCTT
>CAJLVH010000018.1 GCA_905210055.1 uncultured Enorma sp.
GGGTTCCGGAGCCGCTGCCGCCGGTGGTCACATCGTCGTGCTGACCGCCTCGCCCGACCATGGCTGGACCGGCCAGGTCGGCGCGTTCGCCCAGGAGAAGGTTGACGAGATCAACGAGGCCGGCGCCTACACTGCTGAGCTCCAGACCGCTGGTGCCGCCTCCGACCAGATCGCCCAGGTCGAGGACATCCTCGCTGGCGACGCCCCCGCCGGCATCGTCATCCAGCCGCTGGACGACACCGTCCAGTCCGCTATCCAGCAGATCGCAGACGCCGAGATCCCCTACGTCGCCTTCGACCGCATCATCGAGGCTGTTCAGGACACCGCCGTTGCCAACGTCAAGGGCGATAACTCCGGCATCGGCGCCGGTTCTGCCGCCTACTTCGTCGAGAACGGCATGATGCCCGGCGACGCCGTCTACATCTATCAGGGCGATACCTCGTCCGTGACGACGCTTCGCGACAACGGCTTCACCGACTATCTCCTCGGCAACCTCGAGTTCGACGGTGCCACCGTGCCCGAGGACAAGAAGTGGACGCAGGAGCAGATCGACTCCGCCATCACCAAGTCCGGTGCCATGAACTGGAGCCGTTCCGACACCAAGGCCGCCTTCGAGACGCTGCTTGCCGATGAATCCAACGCTCAGATCAAGTGGTGGTACGCCGAGGACGACGAGCTCGCCATGGGCATCCTCGAGGCTTTGAACGGTGGCGGCATCTCCGACTCCACCAAGGAGGTCTTCTACGAGACCAAGCCGTTCATCACCGGCTGCGGCGGCCTGAACGAGTACTACGAGGTCATCCGCGGCAACTCCTACCAGGACATCACCGCGAACCTCGGTGGCGTCATGTCCACCACCTACTCGCCGTCCATGATCCAGACGGCTATTCAGGACATGGTCGACTATCTCGACGGCAAGGAAGTTCAGCAGGATCACGTCATTCCGTGCGAGAACGTCACCGCCGAGAACGTCGACGAGTACGTCGGCTTCGAATAACGAGCCTCGTCACGCCCGTCCGCTGCAGCACGCGGGCGGGCGTCCGCTCGTGACGCGCTGATCTAGGCTTGCGCGTCATGCGGGGCAGCGCTCCCGCGCAATATGGAGAGCGCTGCCCCTTCTGGTATGTGTTGGCCGAAGAGGTGCTGCTTTCGGCGAGCACATATGGGAAGAACGCATCGGACGGGGCGCTGCCCCGTTCGCCGTTTTAGAACACGACCGTACAATGAAAGGAGCGCTATGGATCTTCTTACCATGAGCGGTATCCGTAAGGCGTTCAGCGGCGTTCCCGTTTTGAACGGTGTCGACTTGCATGTGGGGCCGGGCGAGATCCATGCCCTGCTGGGTGAGAACGGCGCCGGCAAGTCTACGCTCATGAACATCCTCACCGGGTCGTATACCGCCGATGCCGGCACCGTCACCTTCGACGGCGCAGACATCACGGGCGCGTCGATCAAGGCTGTGGAGAAAGCGGGCATCGCCTTCGTCCACCAGGAACTCAACCTGTTCAACGACCTTCTGGCGTATGAGAACATCTTCTTGGGGCAGGAGGAGACGGGACCGGTCTTCTCGCTCAAGAAGAAGAGCATGATTGCCAAGGCGCGCGACCTCTTCGAGCGCCTAGGCGTGGACATCGAGCCCACCGCGCTCGTCGCCGATCTCAAGCAGAGCCAGAAGCAGCTTCTGGAGATCAGCCGCGCGCTCTTCTTCAACGCGAAGCTCCTCATCTTGGACGAGCCTACCACGGCGCTCAACACCGCCGAGGTCGAGCACCTGTTCCAGATCGTGCGCAGCCTGCGCGACCAGGGCACGTCCTTCATCTTCATCTCGCACAAGATGCCCGAGATTTTCGCGCTCTGCGATACCTACACGGTGCTCCGCAACGGCACGTTCGTGGGTCAGGGCAAGATCTGCGACACCACACCTCGTGAGGTAACGGGCATGATGGTGGGTGCCACCATCTCCGAACGCGGTGCGTACGAACCGCGCGAGACGGGTGAGACCGTGCTCTCGCTCGACCGCTTCACAGGGCCGGGGTTCGAGGACATCTCGATGGAGGTGTCGCGCGGGCAGGTTATCGGCCTCACGGGCCTCATGGGCTGCGGCAGCACAGAGCTCATGCAGTGCCTGTTCGGCATCGGGCGTCCTACGGGCGGTACCGCCACGGTGCTCGGTAAGAAGCTGCATGGTGGCTCGATTCATGAGGCCATGAAGGCGGGCATCGCCATGCTGCCTTCTGATCGCAAGGAGAACTCCGTTCTGCCCGATATGTCGCTCCTCGAGAACATGTACGTTTCCGAGCACGTGCTTTCGGGGAAGAGCCCCATCATCCACAAGGGTAAGGAGCAGGAGCGCTTCGAGCACTACCAGAAGCTTTTGAGCATCAAGGCGAATTCGAGTGACGATAGCGTGCTCTCGCTTTCCGGCGGCAACCAGCAGAAAGTGTTCATGGCGCGCTGGCTCAACACCGACGCCGAGCTCCTTCTGTTCGACAATCCCACGCAGGGCATCGATGTCGGTGCCAAGGCCGAGATCTACCACCTGATTCTCGACCTTGCCCGCGGGGGCAAGACCGTGATCATCAACACGCTCGAGATCCCCGAGCTTCGCGAGGTGGCCGACGTGTGCTACGTGCTCTACGAGGGGCGCATCGTGAAGCGGCTCGAACATGACGAGATCGACGAGCAGACGGTCATGCTGTACTCGACGAACTCCGTAAGCGATGATCCTGCGACCGAGATGAATGAGTGAGGTGCAACTACCGTGAATGAGAATGCTTCAACGAAACCGACGGGCTTGGCAAACGTGCTCGGTCTGGTGAAAAAGTACAGCTTCGTCCTCGTGTTTTTGGCGATTCTGCTGGTATACGTCATTGCGAACGGCGGCCTCACGCTGAACGCCGGCATGAACGTCCTGCGCCACAGCGCGGTGATCGGCACGATCGCTATCGGCATGGGCATCGTGTGCCTCACCGGCGAGATCGACCTTTCCGTAGGCTCGATGCTCGCGCTCGTGGCGGGCTTCTCCGTCGTGGTCTTCAACATGACCGGTTCCATCTTGCTCACGTTGGTCTTCGCCGTGGTATTCGGTGCGGTGTGCGGTTTGGTGAACGGCTTTCTGGTGGGCGTGGTGCAGATGCCCGCGTTCATCGTGACGCTCGCGACGATGCTCATCTATCGTTCGGTGGCGCAGTACGCCTGCCAGCTGCTGCCCGGCGAGCTTATTGGCAACGGCAGCTCCGTGTACCGTATGTCCAACGCGATCGCGTCGTACGATGCGCTGTACACGTTCGGCAACGCGCGCGTGGCAGGCGTGCCCATCGTGGGCATCGTGCTCATCGTCATGGTCGTGCTGTTCGTCTACATCTGCACGTCGACGAAGTTCGGCAAGAAGATCTACGCGGTGGGCTCGAACGCCAAGGCGGCGCACCTCGCGGGCATTAGCGTCCCGGTTATGAAGACGCTCGTCTTCACTATCGCGGGCGCGCTTGTGGGTCTCTCTGCGTTCCTGTGGATTGCCATGAACGCCTCCTGCGACCCAGCGACGACCGGTTCGAGTTATGAGATGTACGCCATCGCCTCGGTGGTGCTCGGCGGCATTTCCATGAGCGGCGGTCGCGGCCGCATGATCGGCGTGCTTTTTGGCGCGCTGTCCTATGACGTCATCGACAAGATCATCATCGCGCTCAAGATGGACGCGCTCATCCAGGACACCATCAAGGGCATCATCCTCATCATCGTGATCATGATCCAGGTGGCGGGGCCTCAGCTCAAGGAGTTCTTCGGACGTAAGGGCGGGAGTGCCTCGTAGGAGGTCTGCATAATACGATTAGGCAAGGCTGCGAACCTTCCTCCCAAGGAGGCTCCGTGCATGCGCGCGGGGCCGCCCTGCGTTTCCGGTCGCGACGGCCGGCGGCCGCGCGGGGGGCGGGCGACGGTGGGCGTCGCCTGGCAACGCGGGCAGCGCTCGGCAACGCAGGCGCCGCGGTTCGCTTATCGTGCAAAAAGCCAGAAAGCTTCAATAAGAGAAGTCGCGAAGGCTCTTATTGAGACTATCTATGTTTTTTGCTCAATAGGGGAACGTGGCGTGGCGGAAGGGGAGTGGCGGGACGGGAGAATATGGCGTGGCGGAGAGGCATCGTAGTGGGGCGTGTCAGAGCATTGCTCGCATCGTTCTCGCAACACACTTTGTAGTCAAGACTGAATATTTCTGCACAATCTTTTCCACTGGATGAATATCTTGTCCGTCAGCACCCGAATGCATGCACCGGAGGCGTAGAATACGCCAAGCCTATAAACCTTTAATTCGGTCCAGCGAGGCCGGGAAGGAGCGAACATGGCATCTTCAGCATGCGCCGGGACACAGAGTGTCGACGGTGCGCCCCTCGTTCAACGGATGCTTGCGAACACGAGTAAGCAGTCGGCGGTGCCCGCCCTGCTCATGCTCGCAGACGGCACGGTGTTCTATGGCCGAGCGTGCGGGGCGCGGGGTACCGCGACAGGCGAGGTGTGCTTCAACACGTCCGTCGAGGGGTACTTCGAGGTCTTCACCGATCCAAGCTACGCCGGCCAGATCGTTACCATGACCTACCCGCAGGTCGGCAACTACGGCATCGACCTCGCCGATACGCAGATGGCACCCGGCATGCCCACTGAACACCAGGGCAACCAGCAGCCGGCGCTGCGCGGATTGGTGGTGCACGACCTGTGCCGCACGCCGTCAAACTGGCGCTCCAGCATCGATGTATCCGAATATCTGGAAGAGCGCGGTATCATTGCCATCGAGGGCATCGACACGCGCGCGCTCGTACGGCACCTGCGCGATCACGGTGCCCAGAAGGGCATCATCTCGACCGAGATGCTCGACCGCGTCGAGCTTGCGGCGCTGCTCGATGCCGCGCCGGGTTTGGTGGGCGAAAACCTCGTCAAGACGGTGAGCTGCCATGAGGCCTACCGATATTACCCTGGTCGCGTGGCGAAAGACCATGCGTTCGCACAGGCAGATGCCGCTTTGGCGAAGCGCAGCGTAGTGGTATACGACTGCGGCGTGAAGCGCGGGATCCTCGAGGGGCTCGAGCGCGCCGGTTGCGAGCTTACAGTTGTGCCGTGGGACACGCCCGCCCGCGACGTCCTCGCTCTCCAGCCCGACGGCGTGTTCCTTTCGAACGGCCCGGGAGACCCGGATGCCGTGACCGAGACCTATGAACAGGTTCGAAAGCTCATGGGCAAGGTGCCCATGTTCGGCATCTGCCTGGGGCACCAGATGATCAGCCTTGCGGCGGGTGCTCGCATGGAGAAGCTGAAGTACGGCCATCGCGGCGGAAACCACCCCGTCATGAATCTCATCACGCGCCGTGTGGAGATTACCGCGCAAAACCATGGCTTCAACCTTGTGTTCCCCAGCTTGGGCACGCTCGTCCCGGAGCTTTCCGGCGGTGTGGCCGAGCATCCCGTGGGCCCGGATGGCACGTCGACCACGGGCGACCTGCGCTTCTGGGTGGAGCGCGGCGTGGCGCCGGTTGTGGAGAACGAGCGTTTCGGGCGCATTCGGCTCACGCACGTGAATCTGAACGACGGCACCGCCGAGGGCATCCAACTCCTCGACGCGCCGGTCTTCTCGGTGCAATACCACCCCGAAGCATCGCCCGGCCCCACGGACGCCCATTACCTTTTCACCGCGTTCGCGCACCTTATGGACGGCGACCCCGACTACCTGGACATCGACATCGCGCGCGACCGCCTCGCCGGTTGGCGCTTCGGCACCGCGTAGGCGGGCAGAACATGGGTTGGTTGGGGACGTGTTCCTTCCAACCCACCTAACCCATCGTGGAGAGCAACCGTTTCAAAAGGAGCGAACAGATGCCCAAACGTGAAGATATCAAGCGCATTCTTGTCATCGGGTCAGGCCCCATCGTGATTGGCCAGGCGTGCGAGTTCGATTACTCCGGCGCGCAGGCGTGCAAGGTGTTGAAGGAGGATGGTTACGAGGTCGTCCTGGTGAACTCCAACCCGGCGACGATCATGACCGATCCGGGTCTCGCGGACCGTACGTATGTGGAACCGGTCACGCCGGAATTCATCGAGTCCGTCATTGAGCGCGAGCGTCCCGACGCCCTGCTGCCCACACTCGGCGGCCAGACCGGCCTCAACGCGGCCGTGGAGCTCGCGAAGAAAGGCGTGCTCGAGCGCTATGGCGTCGAGATGATCGGCTGCGACCTCGCGGCTATCGAGCGCGGCGAGGACCGCAAGCTCTTCAACGAGGCTATGGCAGAGATTGGCCTCGAGGTCGCGCGCTCGGGGTATGCCTATTCCATCGAGGACGCGCTCGAAATCGCCGGGCGCGTAGGCTACCCGTGCGTGCTGCGCCCGAGCTACACCCTCGGCGGCGCGGGCGGCGGCATCGCCCACAGCGAACAGGAGCTTCGCGAGATCGTGCGCCAGGGCCTCGAGCTTTCCCCGGCGGGCGAGGTGCTCGTCGAGGAATCCATTGAAGGCTGGAAAGAATACGAGATGGAGGTCATGCGCGACCGCGCCGGCAACGGCATCATCGTGTGCTCCATCGAGAACCTCGACCCCATGGGTGTGCACACGGGCGACTCCATCACCGTGGCGCCCGCGCAGACGCTCTCCGACCTCGAGTACCAGCGGATGCGCGTGGCGTCGCTCGCCATTCTGGAGAAGATCGGCGTCGAGACGGGCGGCTCGAACGTGCAGTTCGCGGTAAACCCCAAAAACGGTCGCCTCATCGTCATCGAGATGAACCCGCGCGTGTCGCGTTCCTCGGCACTCGCCTCGAAAGCGACGGGCTTCCCCATCGCCAAGGCGGCGGCGCGTCTTGCCGTGGGCTACACGCTCGACGAGATCGTGAACGACATCACGCGCGTCACGCCTGCGTGCTTTGAGCCGGCGATTGACTACTGCGTGGTGAAGGTGCCGCGTTTCGCGTTCGAGAAGTTCAAGGGCGCCGACTCCACGCTCACCACGCGTATGAAGGCCGTAGGCGAGATCATGGCGATCGGTCGCACGTTCGAAGAGGCGTTCGGCAAGGCAGTGCGCTCGCTCGAGGACGGCCGCACGGGCCTGCTCACAGGCGGCGACGACCTTGCAGGGATGACCGATGCCGAGCTTGCCGAGAGCATCTCGACGCCCACCGAGGATCGCATCTTCTCGGTGGTTGAGGCTCTGCGCCGCGGTTGGGAGACGGCGCGCGTCCGCGAACTGTGCGGAATCGACCCGTGGTTCATCGAGCGCATCCGCGACATGGTCGGCGTGCGCATGTGTATCGAGGGGCTGCGCGTCGAGGACATCGATGCGGACGCCATGCGGCTCTTGAAGCAGTACGGCGCGAGCGATGCCGAGATCGCCCAGCACACCGGCAGTGACGAGCGCTTCGTGCGGGCATACCGCCACGGTCTGGGCGTGCTGCCCTGCATGAAGACGGTCGACACCTGCGCCGCGGAGTTCGCGAGCACCACGGAGTACCACTACAAGACCTATGAGGGGCTCGTGCGCGCGGCTGGCGGCAAAAAGGCATCCGCACCGAACGAGGTCACACCCACCACGAAGCCCAAGGTGATGATCTTGGGCGCCGGTCCCAACCGCATCGGCCAGGGCATCGAGTTCGACTACTGCTGCGTGCATGCGAGCTACGCACTCGAGGGGCGCGGGTTCGAGACCATCATGGTGAACTGCAACCCCGAGACGGTCTCGACGGACTACGATACGAGTGACCGCCTGTACTTCGAGCCGCTTACCTACGAGGATGTCATGGACATCGTGGATGTTGAGCAGCCGGACGGCGTGGTGGTCACGCTCGGCGGACAGACGCCGCTCAAGCTCGCCCGTGCGCTCGCAGACGCCGGCGTGCGCATCTTGGGCACGCAGCCCGATGCGATCGACCTGGCCGAAGACCGCGAGCGCTTCAGCGCTGTCCTCGACGATTTGGGGATTCTCTACCCGGCGGCGGGTGAGGCGCGCAGCTTCGAGGAGGCGTGTCGCGTGGCGGCGCGGATTGGGTTCCCGCTGCTCGTGCGTCCGAGCTACGTGCTCGGCGGCCGCGGCATGATGATCGCCTACGACGAGGAGCACCTGCGCACCTATATGGCGGAAGCGGTGCGCATCTCACCCGATTACCCGGTCTACCTCGATCGTTTCCTGGAAGGCGCCATCGAGTGCGACGTCGATGCGCTCTGTGACGGCGACGAAGTCTACATCGGCGGCATCCTGGAGCACATCGAGGAGGCGGGCATTCACTCGGGCGATTCGGCAACGTGCATCCCGCCGTTCTCCTTCTCCGAGGCGCTCGTGCAGAAGCTGCGCGACACGACGGCGCGCATCGCGCTCGCGCTCGGCGTGCGCGGCCTCGTGAACGTGCAGTACGCCATTCAGGGCGACACCGTCTACGTGATTGAGGCGAATCCGCGCGCAAGCCGCACCGTCCCCTTCATCTCGAAGGCGACGGGCGTGCCGCTCGCGAAGTGCGCGGCGTGCATCATGGCGGGCGAGCGCATCGCGGACCTCGGCTTGCCAGCAGACGACCGCGAGCTCGACTGGTTCTGCATGAAGGAAGCCGTCATGCCCTGGGGTCGCTTCCCGGGCGCAGACGTGGTGCTGGGGCCGGAGATGAAGTCAACGGGCGAGGTCATGGGCATCGCGAAGAGCTACCCGGAGGCCTACGCGAAGACGCAGCTCGCCATTAGCTACGAGCTGCCCACGCCGGAGTCTGGCAAGGTGTTCATCTCCGTGAACGACCGCGACAAGCGCAACATCCTCTCGCTCGCTCGTATCCTGCGCTACCTGGGCTTCGAGATCTGCTCCACCGAGGGCACGGCGCGCGTGCTTGCCGGCGGCAACGTGACGTGCGAGGTCGTGCGGAAGTTCAGCGAGCCGCATCCGAACATCGGCGACATGATCGCGGGCGGGGAGATTGCATTCATGATCAACACGCCATTCGGCCAGGAGGCGCGTGGCGACGGCTACCGACTGCGTACCGAGGCGGTTCGCCGCGGTGTGACCTGCATCACAGCGCTCTCGGCAGCCAACGCCTTCGTGGCGGCGGTGGAAGCGCTTGAGGCTGCGCGCCGCGACCAGACCGGCGGCCTCGAGGTCATCGCGCTCCAGGATCTTCCTCAGTACGAGGTGTAACGCTATTCCAGGGGTTTTAAGCGCTGCAACCGTCGCCTTACCGCCCCTCGAAGAGGTCGATAAGTTCCTGCTGGCTGTGGATGCCGAGCTTAGCGTAGATGTGACGGGTGTGCGTCTTCACGGTGTTTCGCGAGATGACGAGTCGCTCTTGGATGTATGTGCCGTTTCTGCCGCGTGCGAGCATGGTGGCGATCTCCTGCTCGCGCGCGGTGAGGTCGTAGTCCCGTGCGAGCATGGTGATGAGGCTCACTTCGTCGGACGCTTCGGCTTCATCGCTCACGTCCCCCTCATCGCTGGTGCCCGCGCTGGTGCCCGCGCCCGCTCCGTCGTCGTCCGAGCTGGCTGCGTGTACGGGATGCTCGGCCACCCTAGGCCTGCGTGCAGGGGCAATCTCCTGGAAAAAGCGTGTGAAGCTGAAGTTCCGAAGCGCCACAAACACATACACGATGATGACGAGCGCGATCGTTGCCGTTACGAGCTCCATGGCTTCACCTGGCGCGATGCGCTCGAGCGGCGTTACGAAACCATGCACCGACGCGCCGATAGCGGAACCGCACGAGGAAAGCGCGGAACCCGTCGCGGCGAAGATGATGGCGCCAGAGGGGTTGCGCGCACCCATGCACGCAAGGACGGAGAGCATGAAGGCATAAAACGACTGGGAACCAATGGTGAGCAGGCAAAACGAGAGGTCGCCGGCGGCATTGCCCGCAGGCAGAAAGAGGAAGCCGGCGAGCACGGTGAGGGAGCACCACGCAAAGAGGGTGTCTTCGGTGAAGGCGCGGCTGTACTTGCCCGCTTCGGCGGGGAGCGTGGTTCCCACGTGCTCATGGGCCTCGGCTCGCCCGCCCCTCGGCTCGTCATCCCCTGGGAAGAGCCTCGTCACCCCCGCAAGGCCAACGAGCAGCACGCCGATGAGGGCGTAGTGCACGGGCAGAAGCTGGCCGCGCTGGAGGCTCGTCACAAAGCCGAAGGTCGACTCGAAGAGGAAGATGCAGCCGTACATATGACTGATGAGCGGCACGAACGAGAACGGGTTGGTGACTTCAAGCGCATGGGCGCTCGGTTGCTCGCGAATCTCTTGCAGCGTGCTGCGGGCGCCCAGGGTGCCTAGCGCAAGAAGCATGAGCTGGCAGATGACGAGTGACGCCAGCGGCACGGCGAGCGCGATGGGGCGCAACGCGATCATAGCCAGATAGGAGAGGCCGACGCCTGCACACGCGCAGCCAATGAGCAGGCGTTCGTCCCCAGCTTGCGAAAGCGCGATGATACCGACCACCGTTGCCCACGTACGTGCGGCGTTCAGGAGGAGGTCGGCCGTGAGGTACCATGCGACCCCTGCATCGCCCGGGGTCTGCGGCAAACCAGATAACCAAAGCGCCGTGCCCAGCGCTAAGAGCGCGACCGAAACCAAGCTCGCAGCGGGATACGCGATGAAGCGCGGACGCCGCTGCGCGAGGAAGGCGAGTGGGATGAACAGCAAGCCGGAAATAAAGATGGAGATCGTGAGCGGTTGGTTGGGAATCGAGAGAAGCAGGCTGTCGTTTCGAAGCATCGTAGAGAGGGAGATGAGCCCCACGCATGCTGTCGCGACGGCGGCGTGCGGAAACTTCACGTTGGCCGTGCCGGTTGCGCCGCTTTCTGCCGTGGTGCTTTTCACGCTCATGCAAGCCCTCCTCTCTGCCGCCTGCGGTCTAACCCATGCCGCCCGCCCTCACACCCAGGGGGTGATTTTGCAGGTCAAGGCCATTAAATCTTATGTGCGCGACAGAAATGCCGTGCGCAAAGCATACCATGGTCACAGCCGGCGCGACGAGCTTTCTTGGCGCTCCGCGTAGCGAAAGAGGAGTCGCTATGCGGGGTGGCATACCGCGCTTACGGTTCGGGTGTCGGCTTAGTGCAAAACAACCCCGGGGGTTTTGGATGGGGTTTGAACGTTTGACGAGTAGATGGGAGCATGCATGCAGCAAATCATCGAAGAGGCCAAGGCGCTCCAAGAGCGCATCGTCGAGGATCGTCGGTGGCTTCACCAGCATCCGGAACTCGGGTTCGAGCTGCCCGAAACCGTCGCCTACGTGCGCGGCAGGCTCGAGGACATGGGCTATGAGGTTACGGAACCCTGCGAGGGCGGCTTGCTCACGCAGATCGGCGATCCCGTTGCGGGTTCCTGCGTGCTTCTGCGCGCCGACATGGATGCGCTGCCGGTAGTGGAGGAGACGGGACTCGCCTTCGCCTCCACGAACGGCAACATGCACGCGTGCGGTCATGACACCCACACCGCCATGCTGCTGGGCGCGGCGCAGATCCTGAAGAACCACGAGTCTGAGCTCAAGGGTTGCGTCAAGCTGCTGTTCCAGCCCGACGAAGAGGGCTGCGCGCCGGTGGACACCACGGGTGGCGACGAGGTGCTTGCGGCCGGCGTGCTCGAGGATCCCAAGGTCGATGCCGTCGCATCGCTCCACATCATGACGCCGGACTTCGCCTCTGGTGCCGTGGTGACGCGTCCGGGCACTATCTTCTCGTCCATCGACGACATCGACATCCAGATTCAAGGCCGCGGCGCCCATGGCTCCACGCCGAACATGGGCATCGACCCCATCAATATCGCCTGCCATATCTATCAGGGCGTTCAGAATTACATCGCCCGTGAGCTCGATCCCACGCAGGTGTGCGTGGCCACGTTCGGCAAGATCGAGGCCGGCCGCGCCGCGAACGTGATCCCCGATACCGCGCACATGCTCGGCACGCTGCGCACGCAGTCCGCCGAGGTGCGCAGCCGCTTCAAGGAGCGCGTGACGGCTATGTGCGAGGACATCGCCCGCGCCTTCGGCGGCACCGCGACCGTTCAGTTCCTGCGCGGCGTGCCCAACACCTACAACGACCCCGCGCTCACCGAGGAACTCGTGGGGTACGCGACCGAGCTTTTCGGCCAGGACATGGTACAGGAGATGGAGAAGCCCTTCCCCGGTACGGACGACCTCGCCGTGCTCTCGCAAGCCTGCCCCACCACGTACTTCGTGCTCGGCGCGCCGGTCGAGGGCACCACGGACTGCGGTATGCATCATCCCGGCGTGCAGTTCGACGAGGGCGTGTTCTGGCGCGGTACGGCGCTTTTGGCGAATAGTGCCCTCGAGTATCTGAACGCCCGCGCTTCGTAGCTCGAGCGCACTATGCAGTGAATAGCCAGGTAGAAGGAAAGGACTCCCATGGCAGAGGCAACTAAGAAGAAAAAGAAGCGGGGCATGCCCAATTCGTTCACGATTCTCTTCATCTGCCTCATCGCGGTCGCCGCGGTGACGTGGATCGTGAGCATGTTCTCGCCCGATGTTACGCCCGCTACCCTTGCCGACATCACGACAGCGCCCTTCCTGGGCTTCTCGAGCGCGCTTCAGGTCTGCGTGTTCGTTATGGTGCTGGGCGGTTTTCTCGCCATCGTGAACAAGACGGGCGCGCTCGATGCCGGCATCGCGGTGCTCGTGCGCAAGCTCGGCGACCGCGATACGCTGCTCATCCCCGTGATGATGATCCTGTTTGGCATCTGCGGCTCGACATACGGCATGATGGAGGAGACGGTTCCGTTCTACATCCTCCTCGCTTCCGTGACGTTCGCGATGGGTTTCGACACCATGGTGGGCTCGCTCATCGTGCTGCTGGGCGCCGGCCTTGGATGCCTGGGCTCTACGGTGAACCCGTTCTCGGTGGGCGTGGCGACGGCCGCCCTCACCGACATGGGCATCGCGGTGAACCAGGGTCTCGTTATCGCGCTCGGTTTCGTGCTTTTCATCGTGAGCGAGCTCATGGGCATCATCTTCGTCATGCGCTACGCCAAGAAGGTCAAGGCGGATCGTTCGAATTCGATCATGCCGCCCGAGCAGCTCGCTGCGGCAGAGGCCGAATATGGCGAGAAGGACGGCGCGATGAGCGAAGGTGAGCCCAAGGTGACTGGCACGCAGAAGGCGGTGCTCGCGCTCTTCGCCCTCTCCTTCGTGGTGATGATCGTTTCCTTTGTGCCGTGGGAGAGCTTCGGCGTGAACATCTTTGCCCTGGGTGGCACGGCCGACGACCCCTCCACCGCATGGAGCGCCATCCTCACCGGATTGCCGCTTGGCCAGTGGTACTTCACCGAGGTGGGTGTCTGGTTCTTCCTCATGGCGATTGTGATTGGCATCATCGCCAAGATGGACGATAACGAGCTTGTCGGTACGTTTATCGGCGGTGCGGCCGACATGGTTTCCACCGCGCTCGTCATCGCCGTGGCGCGCGGTATCTCGGTGCTCATGGCTGCAACCGGCCTCGACCTGTGGGTGCTCAACACCGCGGCGGCTGCTCTCGAGGGCGTCTCGGCCGCGATCTTCGCTCCCGCGAGCTATGCGCTCTACTACGTGCTTTCGTTCCTCATCCCGTCGAGCTCCGGCATGGCGACGATGTCCATGCCCATCATGGGTCCCTTGGCCGACAACCTGGGCTTCTCCGTCGAGGCCATGATCATGATCTACGTGGCGGCGCACGGCGTGGTGGTGCTCTTTGCCCCCACCAACGGCGTTATCATCGCTGGTCTCGAGCTCGCGAAGACGAGTTACGCCACGTTCATGAAGCTCTGCGCGAAGTTCTTCGTGGTGCTCACGATCGTCATCGGCGTGGTTCTTACCGCGATGATGCTCCTGCTGTAGAGCGGGGATGTTCTGACCCAAAAAGGGACAGGTGCATTTTGGGACATGGGGGCAGGGGCTGTGCGGCTCCTGCCCCTTTTGCGTGGATGTCAAAAAGCCCCTGGGGTTATTTTGCATTCCGACGGCGCATGTGGCAGACAAACCTAAGAATTGCTTACCTGCGTATTTGTTTTACTGCCGGCGGGATATACTTCCACCGTACTCATAAAACAGCAGTACATCGTATTCTTTACTGTGAGCAGCTGGATTCGACAGGATCGTGAGGCGAAGGAGGCGCTGGGCTTTGGCGCGTGGCGTACGATACGATGACGATGTGCGTCGCCGGGCGGCCGAACTCTTCGAGGCGGGAGCAGGACATCGCCTTGTGGCAGCGGCGCTCGAAATTCCCGACGCCACCGCGCGTCAATGGTCGCGGGCGTTCTCGGCGGGAGGGGCGGAAGCGGTCCTTGGCGGGGGCAGCCGCCGTATGACCTACGACCTAGAGACAAAGCTCGACGCCGTGCGCGACCACCTCGACCGCGGTAAGTCGATCCGCGAGGTCATGGTGAAATACCACATCGCCAGCGAGTCCTCGATCAAGCTGTGGTGTAGAGCGTACCGACGCGAGGGAGCCGAGGGGCTCGAGCCGAAGCGACGCGGTCGCCCACCGAAGGGCGAGGCGGACACACGCGCGTGAGGTGAACCTGAACTTCATATGATACTCATTTAATAGCATAACTCTCACCAGCGCAACGTGGTACCATGAGCTGCAGTTATGGGAGAACGTGGCGACCTGCATCTGGCTCCGCCGCACCCAAGCACGAGAAAGGATACACATGCTCAACGCGATTGAGATCTCTCCGAAGGTTTGGTGGGTCGGTGGCCTCGACTGGAACGAGCGCCAGTTCCACGGTTACACCACCGAGCGCGGTATCACCTACAACGCCTATCTCATCTTGGACGAGACCGTGACGCTCATCGATACGGCGAAGTCGACGTTCACCGACGAGTTCGTTCAGCGCATCTCGCAGGTTATCGATCCCGCGAAGATCGAGCTTGTCGTGACGAACCACGTGGAGATGGACCATTCCGGTAGCCTGCCTGCAATCCACCGCCTCGCGCCGAATGCCCGCATCGTGGCGAGCGCGCCCGCCGGTGTGAACGAGATTCGCGCGCATTACGGCATCGAGGTCGAGGGCGTGAAGACCGGTGACTCCATCTGCATCGGCGAGCGCACGCTCCACTTCGTGCAGACCCCCATGGTGCACTGGCCGGACAACATGGTCACCTGGTGCCCGGAGGACGGTATCCTCTTCTCGAACGACGCCTTCGGCCAGCACCTCGCCACCACGAAGCGCTTCGATGACGAGAACGACCTCTGCGAGATCTTCAAACAGGCCAAGAAGTACTACGCGAACATCGTGTGGCCCTATGGTGCCCAGGTCCAGAAGGCCATGGCGGCGCTCGGCGGCCTCGACATTCGCCTCATCGCTCCCTCGCACGGCGTGATCTGGCGGAGCCACATTCCAGAGATCCTCGAGAAGTACCAGGCGTGGAGCACATACCAGACCGAGGAGAAGGCCGTCGTGGTGTTCGACTCCATGTGGCACTCCACCGAGAAGATGGCGCGCGAGATCTGCGACGCGTTCATTAAGGAGGGCGTGACGGCGCAGCTCATCGACGTGAAGACCACGCATATCTCCGATATCATGCTCTACCTATGCGACGCTCGCTATGTGGCGTGCGGATCGCCCACGCTCAACTCGAACATGATGCCCACCATGGCGAGCTTCCTCACCTACCTGCGCGGCCTTTCGCCCAAGAACGACCAGCGCATCGGCATCGCCTTCGGTTCCTACGGCTGGGCGCCGCTCGGCCCCAAGCAGGTCTACGCCGAGATGGAGAACATGAAGTTCAACATGGCGTGCCCGGTCGTGGCGCAGCAGTGGATCCCGAGCGAGGAGAACCTCGCCGAGCTGCAGGCTACCGTGGCGAAGATCATCGAGGATGCTCGCGCGTAACCTTTCGTACCAGCACGGGTGATGCAGAACGACCGTTGCAGGCGGCCTCTTGGCTCCTGCAACGGTCTTTTTTTCGAAATGAGGCTGCGGCAGGCGATCCCGTGCTGGTGTGGTACCGGGAACAATCCAGATGGGATGGCCGTTCACAGCCGATTATCGACCGTACACCGTGTGATTTCGCTACAATAGGTAAAAGTTTGGAGTTGTGTGGAGACGCCCCGAGCTACAACTTGATCACCTCGATTGAGGAGGAGACGCATGGGTCTTATTGCGGCACTCGTCTTCATACCGCTCGCTGTGGCGGTATTGCTTATGCTGTTCCGCACCGATTGCGTACGCGACGTCATCGTGGTGGGGTCCGCCGCGATTATCGCCGTGGTGAGCGTCGCGACGGCGGTGGCATATCTGGGCAAGCCGACGAGCTTCGCATTCACGCCGGAGCTTTCGCTTGCGGGGAATTACGTTGCCGTTGCGGTCGACCTCTTCCTCTGCGGCTTCGTGTTCGTGCAGGCGATTCGCTGCCGCAACCGCACCATGCTCGCGCTCTCTGCCGTCCAGCTTGCGGTGTCGATCTGGTGCGGGTCGTTCGCCCTGCATCCTGAAGACGCGAGTGCGGCGCCCATGTATATCGACACCCTCTCGGTCATCATGGTGCTCATCGTGGGCCTCGTGGGCAGCGCGATCTGCATCTACGCCCTCGGCTACATGAAGGACTTCCAGCATCATGAGGACGAGGCGGCAGAAAAGCGCGGCGAGCAGACGCAAGATCGCCGTCATCAGTTCATCGCCCTCATGTTCCTCTTTCTTTCTGCGATGTTCATCATCGTGACCGCGGACAACCTCGACTGGCTCGTCGCGGGCTGGGAGATCACCACCGTCTGCTCGTACCTCATGATCGGCTTCACGCGCACGGCGGACGCCAAGCGCAGCGCCACGCTCCAGATCAACCTCAACATGGTGGGCGGCCTGGCGTTTCACGTGGCGCTGGTGATGCTGCACATCGCGGGCGTGCCGCTTGCGATCAACAGCCTCGCCGATATCGCAGCAGGGCCGCAGGCGCCGCTGCTCATCATGCCGCTGCTCATGCTTTCCATCGCCGGCCTCACCAAGGCGGCTCAGATGCCGTTTCACAAGTGGCTGCTCGGCGCCATGGTCGCGCCGACACCCACGAGTGCGCTGCTGCATTCCTCGACTATGGTCAAGGCCGGCGTGTTCCTGCTCGTGAAACTCGCCCCGCTCTACATGGTCTACCCGGCGGCATCCATCATGGTCGTCATGGTGGGCGGCGTGACGTTTGTGCTCTGCAGCTTCCTCGCCATTAGTCAGAGCAACGCCAAGCGCGTGCTTGCCTATTCCACGATCGCGAACCTCGGCCTCATCTCAGCTTGTGCGGGCGTGGGCACCGCCGAGGCGGTCTGGGCGGCCGTGTTCCTCATCATCTTCCACACCGTTTCCAAGTCGATTCTTTTCCTGTGTGTCGGTACGGTCGAGCATCGCATTGGAAGCCGCAACATCGAGGACATGGACGGGCTCTTCGCACGCCTGCCGCACCTCACGCGCTTCATGATGCTTGGCATCCTCGGTATGTTCGTGGCGCCGTTCGGCATGCTCATCTCCAAGTGGGCGACGCTCGTGTCGTTCGCCGAGACGGGTAACGTGATCTTCCTCATCTTGCTCGCGTTCGGTTCAGCGGCGACGTTCTTCTTCTGGGCGAAGTGGCTCGGCAAGCTCGCCGGTGTGCCGCAGCGGGCTGAAAACGTCGAGGGCGCCGTTCATAAGAGCGAGTGGTTCGCCATCGGGTTCATCGCCGTGCTGCTTCTGGGTTGTTGCCTGGGGCTCCCGGTAATCTCCACGCAGGTTGTAAGCCCCTATCTCGAGTACGTGTTCCAGAGCAGCCCGCAGTTCATCGGCGTCGATAACATGGTCATCATGGTCGTTATCGTGGCCTTCATCGCCATCGTGCTGCTCACCCCTTGGGGGCGCGCGACCAAGAAGCGCCGCGTCGAGGTCTACCTGGGCGGTACTTGCACCGACCCCGATAGCCGCCGCTTCCATGGCGCCATGGGTCGCACCATGACGTCTACGAAGCGCAACTGGTACATGGAAGACGTCTTCCCCGAGGAGCTCCTCACGAACATCGGCCTCGTCGTGACGACGGCCATCCAGCTCATGGCGTTCGCTGCCACCTTCATCTTCGATGCCGACTTCCTCTCGGCAAGCTCGTTCTACATCGAGCGCACCGTGCTCCTCGTGGGGCCGGAGCTGCCGGGTCTTCTGCTAGGCGTCGTCGTGTTCGCCGTGTGCGCACCAGTCTTGGGCTGCTTGCTCGACGGCCTCGACCGCAAGGTGAGCGCCCATATGCAGGGGCGCGTCGGCCCCAAGCTGCTGCAGCCCTATTACGACGTGCGCAAGCTGCTGGGCAAGGAGGATGCGAGCGTCAATGCCGTCGACGAGGCATACGTGACGTGCGCACTCATCTTCTGCATGCTCGCGGGCGGCATGTTCGTCTCGGGCTCAAACCTGCTCATGTGCATCTTCCTCGTGACGCTTGCCACGCTCTTCATCATCATCTCGGCGTACTCTGCGCGCAGCCCCTTTGCCGACACCGGCGCGGACCGCGAGTGCTTGCAGGTCATGAGCTACGAGCCCATGCTTCTCATCATGTCCGTGGGCTTCTTCACCGCTACGCAGTCTTTCGACGTGGCGCAGCTCTGGAACCTCGACATGCCGATCATCGTGTCGCTCGTGCCGATCTTCTGCGGCCTCTTGTTCATCCTTACGATCAAGCTGCGCAAGAGCCCGTTCGACCTTTCCTACAGCCACCATGCGCACCAGGAGCTCGTCAAGGGCATCACGACCGAGATGAGCGGCCGTACGCTCGCTAAGGTCGAGATCATGCACTGGTGCGAGAGCGTGCTCTTCCTCATGTGGGTGGGCATGTTCTTCGTGTGGAACAATCCCGCATCGATCGCGCTCGCCGTGGCCGTCGTTGCTGTGACCTGGTTCTTCGAGGTCTTCATCGACAACAATTTCGCCCGCATGAAGTGGCAGAGCTGCCTTAAGTACGCATGGATCGTCGCGCTCGTCGTGGGCGTCGTGAACCTGTTCTACGTGCTCATCACCCCGTTCATCTAGGAAGTGAGTGTCATGGGTTATTCTTCGAAATCGCCGTGGCTCATCCACTACGATGGGTCGAGCTGCAACGGCTGCGACATCGAGGTTCTCGATTCGCTCATGCCGCTCTACGACATCGAGCGCTTCGGCATCATCAACACCGGCAATCCCAAGCACGCCGACATCTTCCTCGTTACGGGCGCGGTGAACCACCAGAACATGAACGTGGTGAGGCACATCTATGACCAGATGCTCGAACCGAAGGTCGTCGTTGCGTGCGGTATCTGTGCCTGCACGGGCGGCGTGTTCCGCGATGCGTACAACGTGATCGGCGGCGTGGACAAGGCGATCCCGGTGGATGTGTACGCACCGGGCTGCGCGGTGCGTCCCGAAACCATCATCGATGCCGTGCTCAAGGCCGTCGAGATCCTCGACGAGAAGGCGGCCAAGCTCGCACAGGAAAAGAAGTAGGAGGGCGCGGATGTATACGACCGAATTCGTTGATATCCCCTTGAGCGAGCTGCTCACGCGCGTGCAGACGCTCAAGCACCAGGGGTTCCGCTTCATCCAGCTGTGCGCCGAGACCACGGCAGCTGGCATCGACCTGCTCTACACGTTCTACGATGAGACTTGTGATAACGCGCTCAACCTTTGCGTTTATGGAATCGACCACGACTCCGAGGTGCCGTCGATCCAAGGGCTGTACTTTGCGGCGTTCAGCTACGAGAACGAAACGCACGATCTCTACGGCGTGAACTTCATCAACATGCAGCTCAATTTCGGCGGGAACTTCTTCAACGTCGCGTGCGACGAGCCCATGACCATCATCACACCCGAGATGAAGGCCGAGCGCGAGAAGCTCGCCAAGCAGCAGGCAGCTGCCGCGGCGAAGGCGCGCAAGGCGGCAGAGGAAGCGCAAGCGGCCGAGGCCGATGGCGCGGCTGGCGAGAAGCATGCGGCTGTTGAGGCGGGCAAGAGCGCTGGCGCCGTGGCCGACAAAGCCGACCCGGCAGCCGCCTCTGCTCCTGTTGCGGGGGCGTCCGACGAGGATCGCGCCGCCAAGATGGAGGCGAAGCTTGCCGCGATGGATCCCGAGAAGGCAGCGAAGGTTCGCGCGGCGCTCGCCGCCAAGGCAGCCAAGGCCGCAGCGAAGGATGGTGAGTAAGCATGGCAACCCGTTCGGTTCTTCCCTTCGGCCCGCAGCACCCGGTACTGCCCGAGCCGATCCATCTGGATCTTGTCGTGCAGGATGAACACGTCATCGAGGCGATTCCGCAGATCGGCTTCGTGCACCGCGGTCTCGAGAAGCTTGTCGAGAAGCGCGACTTCAACCAGTTCGTCTATGTGGCGGAGCGCACGTGCGGCATCTGCAGCGCCGGGCATGGCTGGGGCTATGTGAGCGCTACCGAAAAGCTCATGGGACTCGAGATGCCTCGCCGCGTCGAGTACCTACGCACGATCATCGAGGAGCTTTCGCGCATCCACTCGCATCTGCTGTGGTTGGGCCTGCTTGCCGACGCCTTCGGTTTCGAGTCGCTCTTCAACCACTGCTGGCGTCTGCGCGAGACCATCCTCGATATCTTCCAGCGCACCTGCGGCGGTCGCATCATCCTCTCGATCATGATCGTGGGCGGTATGGCGCACGATATCGAAGACTCCGAGCTACGCGCCATCTGCGAGAAGCTCGATTCGCTTAAGCGCGACTACAACGAGATCGTCAATACCATGCTGAACGACGCCTCGGTGAAGGACCGCCTATGCGGCGTAGGCTACATTAGCTTCGAGGACGCGCTCGAGCTTTCGATGGTCGGCCCCTTCGCGAAGGGTTCCGGCGTGGAACACGACATGCGCACCACCGGCTACAGCGCTTATGGCGACCTGGAGCATTTCGAGCCCATCATCTCGAACGAGTGCGACTGCTATGCGCGCTGCAAGGTGCGCTGCGCCGAGATTCCGCAGGCCATCGACATCATCAAGGAACTCGTCGCGAAGATTCCGAACGACGGCATCGGCGGAAAGCCGAAGGCGAAGGTCGTACCCGAGGGTCAGAGCCACGTGCTCATCGAGCAGCCGCGCGGCGAGGCGTTCTACTACGTGCGCGGCAACGGTACGAAGTACCTCGACCGCTTCCGCCTGCGCACCCCAACGTCGCAGAACCTCGGCGGTTTGGTGCGCGCGCTGCAGGGCGTCGACCTCGCCGACGTGCCGATGATTATCCTTACCATCGACCCGTGCATCAGCTGCACGGAAAGGTAGGCGGGAATGGGAACTTTCAAGCTGGGGAAGATGACGCTCCGCTCGCTTATGCACAAGCCGGTGACGGTGCGCTACCCGTATGAGAAGCGCGACTTCGAGAAGCTCTTCCCGCAGATGCGCGGCCATGTGGTAAACGATATCGACGCGTGCATCCTGTGCGGCATGTGCCAGCGCGTGTGCCCGGTGGGCGCGATCACCGTCGACCGCAAGGCCGGCGACTGGACGATTAACCCCTATAGCTGCATCCAATGTGCAAGCTGCACGCATGAGTGTCCGAAGAACTGCCTGTCTATGGGCTTATGGCCAACCGAGCCCACGACGGAGATTTCTTCGATTACCCTGCACAAGGACATGCCTGCGAAGCCGGCGAAGGCAGCGGGTGCTGCC